>NZ_APIO01000083.1:0-23395 GCF_000408945.1 Pseudomonas sp. G5(2012) | reverse complement strand
AGTTGCCGACGCAGATTTTTCTCGGCAAGGACGAGAAAGCTGTGCCCTATGCAATGAACGGGAGGTTTGAATGAGCCTGGAGCGATTGATCGAACGTTGCCTGGGAGCGCGCGATGCCTTGGGCCTTGCCCGAGCGCAGGCAGCGCACTGGCAATCCTGGTTGCAGCCCATCAACGCGGACTTGCCCGTAGGCGAAGACCCGGCCTGCGACGATGACTTCCAACGCATGCGTGAGGAGGTCAACAAACTGTCCGGGGCCGATATCGAACAGGTCATTCACCTGGCGCAGACGCTGCTTGCCGGATCGTCCAAGGATCTGCGGGTAGTCACGTATTACATATGGGCACGCTTGCACAGGGATGGCGAAGCAGGCTTGGCCGACGGCCTGAACCTGTTGGCCGCATTGCTGGAACGCTATGCCGCCCTGGTGCTGCCCGCGCGTCCCCACAGCCGGAAAATGGCGCTGGAGTGGCTGGCGAGCAGCAAGGTGCTCGATACTCTGTCGCGCTACCCCGAGGTGGTCAGGGACGAAGCCGAGCGCACGGTTGCGGCGCTGGCCTGGCTGGAGCGTGAGTTGGCCGCCTGGCCCCAGGATCAGCGTCCCGACCTCGGCGCGCTATATGCCGCGTTGTCTGCGCGGCTGGCGCAATCGGGCGGGGTCGACGCGCTGGTACCGCAGAACAGCGCCAGCCACGAGACGAACGCGCGAGCGGCTGCCCCCGACGCGACGGTCATCAGATCCGGGCGCGATTTGCTGGACAGCGGTCGAGCGTTGGCAGGTTATTTGCGCGAACAATCCCAGGGTTGGTTGGCGGCTCATCGCCTGATGAAAAGCCTGCGCTGGGATACCGTGCATGCAGCACCGCTACAGGACGCCAGTGGCAAGACACGCCTGGCACCCCCCCGTGGCGAATACCGCGCACAACTCAAGCGCCTGCACCTGCAACAAAACTTCAGTGAACTGTTGGATTTGGTAGAGCGGATCTACGCCGAGGGTGTGAACCATTTCTGGCTGGATTTGCAGTGGTACCTGTACCAGGCACTGATCAAACAACCCGCGCCACAGGACAGCTGGGCCGACATTGCCAAGCGCGACCTGGGCATGTTCCTCGAGCGCTTGCCGGGGCTGGAGGCGTTGTGCTGGAACGATGGCTCGCCCTTGGCGGACGAGGTGACACGCGAGTGGATCAGCCAGCACGTCTGTGGCAATCGGCCTCAGCAATGGCTACCGGCGCCGACCGTTGCCGCAACCGGCGAGGACCCCGGGATCCTGTCATTGGAAGGCGAAGCGCTGGCACAGGCCGACAGCGATGGCGTCGAGCACTCATTGGCCTGGCTGGCCGCGCGTCCGGGCATCCATACCGGCCGCCAACGCTGGTTGTTGCGCCTGTTGATGGCGCGGGTGGCCGAGCAATACGGCAAGAGCGAACTGGCCATTCACCTGCTCGGCGAACTGGATGCCAGTGGACAACGTCATGGGTTGGCCGAATGGGAAACGGAGCTGAGTTTCGAGGTCAAGGCGCGCCTGCTCAAGCTGTTGCGCCTGAAAGCTCAACGCAATGACGCGGACAAACCCGGGCTGACCCGGCGCATGGAGGCGCTGCTGGCAGCGCTGGTGGCAGTCGACCCGGTACGTGCCGCAGTGCTCTGTGGCTGAACTTCATTTATCAGGATTTTTTCTTTGAGCATCGACAATCTGACACTGCAGTATTTCGACGCCGAAATGCGCTACCTGCGCGAGGCCGGCAAAGAGTTTGCCGAAGCTTTTCCAGACCGGGCGGCCCAACTGAACCTGGACAAGTCGGGCGCGCGCGACCCGTATGTGGAGCGGCTGTTTGAAGGGTTTGCCTTCCTGATGGGGCGGTTGCGCGAAAAGCTCGATGATGACCTGCCGGAGCTGACCGAAGGACTGGTCAGCCTGCTCTGGCCACATTACCTGCGCACCATACCGTCGCTCTCGATTGTCGAGTTGCTGCCCGAGCTCGCGCAGATGAAGCGCAGCGAGCACATCGGCAGCGGTTTTGAAGTGCTGTCGCAACCCATCGGACCATTGCGCACCCGTTGCCGCTATACCACCACCCAAGGCCTGACATTACAGCCGCTGGCCCTGGAGCGCGTGCAGGTGGCCCATGAACCGGACGGTCGCTCGCTGCTGAGACTGCGTTTTGCCTGCGGTGCAATGGCCAACGCCAGCGAGATCGACCTGAGCCGCCTGCCGTTGTACCTCAATGCCGATGCGGCGCTGGCCAGTGCGCTGCATCAGGCGCTGACCCTCAACGCTCAAGCCTTGTATGTACGCCTGCCTGACCAGACGGGCCGCTCTCTGCTGGAGGGTCATTTTTCGCCCAAGGGATTCGGTGACGAGGATCGCCTGTGGCCCAAGGGCGACAGTGCCTTCAGTGGCTATCAGTTACTGCTGGAGTATTTCACCTTTCGCGAGAAGTTCATGTTCGTGACCCTCTGCGGGCTCGAGCGCCTGGAGCTGCCACCGAATACCCCCTGGTTTGAACTCGAGGTGGTGCTGCGCGAGCCGTTGCCCCAGGCGTTCATTCCGAGCGCCGAGCACATTCGCCTGCATTGCGTGCCAGTGATCAATCTGTTCACGCTTGAGTCCGACCCAATGACCCTGGCGCCCCTGCAAACAGATTACCTGCTTCGTCCCATGCGCTTGCAGGACGGGCATACGGAGATTTATTCGGTGGATCGGGTCAGCGGCTCGAAGAGCGCCGTGCGCCATGAATACGTGCCATTCACCAGCTTTCGTCACAAGGGCGGCATGTTGCGTGATGAAGCGCCGGAGCGGTATTTCCATACACGACTCAAGCGTGGTCCCAACGGTCTGCATGACACTTGGCTGATCCTGGGTGGCGAAGGTTTCGATCAGGATCGGCTGGACAGCAGCGAAAGCCTGTCGCTGCGCTTGACCGGCACCCACGGCCAACTGCCGCGCAAGGCACTGCAAGGAACTTTGCTCGATACGCCGGTGCAATCGATCCAGGTCGACTTGCGGGTGCGCAACTTGTGTGCGCCGACCTTGCCGTGCTATCCGCCCAACCGCGACCGCTTCCACTGGCGGGTGCTGAGTCATCTTGGGTCGAACTTCCTGCCGATGCTCGACAATGCCGAAGTGCTGCGCGGCACGCTGGCGTTGTATGACTGGACGGGCAGTGAGCTGAACAGACGTCGCCTGGCGGCGATTGTCGAGGTCGGCCACCACCTGGTCCAGCGCTTCGAAAGAGGCTTTCTGCTGCGCGGGGTGGATATCGAAGTCACCCTGGATGCCAACGGCTTCAGCGGTGAGGGCGACATCAGCCTGTTCGGCGAAATGCTCAATCGCTTCTTTGCCCTGTACGCCGACATCCACCTCTACAACCAGCTCACGCTGATCCTGCAACCTACTGGAAAGTGCCTGCGATGGAACGAGAACCACAGTCAGCGTATTCCCGGCTGAAAGCCAGCGGTTTACTCGAAGCCCTAAAGGGGCAGGTGGCCGAGGCGAATCTGTATCGCTTCTGCCAGTTGCTTGAACAGGCGCTGCCCGATCACCCGCCACTTGGCAGCACCACGTCACCCGCGGATGATCCGGTGCGCTTTCGGCCAGACCCGGGCATGGGCTTCCCTGCCGGTGAACTGAAGGCCATTGAAACCGACGATAAGCATCCTTGGCGTCCGCCCACGGTGCGCACGCGCCTGTTGGGTCTGTACGGCGTGGACTCGCCATTGCCGACGGCTTTTCTGGACGATATCGCCCAGCGACGCGAGGGACACGAGGCGCTTGAAGCGTTCCTCGACATTTTCAACCACCGGATCTTTACCCAGTTCTACCGGATATGGCGCAAGTACTCCTATCCGGCCGCCTTCGAAGCCGGTGGTACGGATGCAACTTCGCAATGCCTGCTGGGACTGATCGGCCTGGGCATACCCGGAACAGCCAGCCAGGTTGCCACGCCGATATCGCGCTTCCTCGCCTTGCTCAGCGTGATGCGACTGCCCACTCGCAACGCCGAAGGCATTACTGCGCTGGTGAAGTTGCTGGCTCGCAAAACCCGGACGCAGGTAACGCCACACTGGCCGCAGAAAGTGCTGCTGGCGCAGCCGGCGAGCCTGTCCGCCGAGCATCCGGTGCGCTTGTCGCAGGGCACACCCCTGGGCGCTGTCGGCTACGACGCCAACAGTCAGTTGCATCTTTCGCTGTTCACCGAAGACCGGGACGAGGCCCGTGGCTGGCTGCCGGGTGGCCAGTTGTACAACGATCTTTTGGTATTGCTGCGCGTGTACCTGGGCTGGCGTTGCACGGTAAAGCTGCAGTTATCGTTGCCCCTGCACAGCCTGCCGCAACCGCTATTGGGACGAGCGCAGGTGTTGCTGGGCATGACCGCGGTCCTGGGCCTGGGCAGTGATGCCAGGCAGGCCTGCGAAAGCACCACCATCACGATCAATCTGGGCCGCTATCAAGGCCTGCAGAAAAACCGCCAGGACAGGGAGACACAGCATGTCGCGTACAGTTTCTAAATCATTGGGGGTCGCCGCGTTCGGTGTATTGCTCAG
Source organism: Pseudomonas sp. G5(2012) (assembly GCF_000408945.1). Taxonomy (NCBI): domain Bacteria; kingdom Pseudomonadati; phylum Pseudomonadota; class Gammaproteobacteria; order Pseudomonadales; family Pseudomonadaceae; genus Pseudomonas; species Pseudomonas sp. G5(2012). The sequence goes on along the minus strand of NZ_APIO01000083.1, from coordinate 18,847 downwards.
CGCTTGCGGGGTAACCCAGAGCGTGACAGATGCGACGACCTCGACCACCGAGGCGATCTTCTACAAGCAGGTGAAAACCCTGCACCTGGACCTCAGCGGGCGCGCGGCGCTGAACACTGCCGGGATCGACATGAACGCGTTGTCCGTGCCGACCCTGGTGCGGGTTTATCAACTGCGTGACCGCAAGGTGCTGGAAAAGGCCAACTACGATAGCTTGCTCAGCCAGGACGAGCACGTATTGAGTGCGGACCTGCTGGACAAACGAACCCTGGTGGTCAAGCCCGACCAGGGTGTGCAATTGAACATCCCCCTGGACAAGCAGGCACGCTATATCGCCGTGGTCGCATTGTTCCGTGAGTTCGATAACCGAGCCGATACCTGGCGCCTGACCCTGGCACGCGATGACCTCGACCCGGACCGGGTGCGGGTGATCGAACTGGGGGATAACCGACTGACCCTGCGCCCACTGGCCAAGGAGTGACGGATGAGCGATCTCAATCCCTCGTTGTACGAGACGCTTCTGCAGAATTTCGACGGCGAACTGGATCTGCACCTGGTCGCCGATGAGGATCAGTGCACGCTGTCGGTGCTGGACAACCTGCGCCGCATCTTAAACAGCCGGGCCGGTGCGCTCGACCATCTGCCCGATTATGGCCTGCCGGACATGGGCAAGATTCTGCAGGGCCTGCCGGGGACGGCACATGGACTGATGAGTGCCATGGCCGACACATTGGCCAAGTACGAGCCGCGCCTGGGCACGATTGGCATCGAGCTGCTGCCCCAGACCCGACCGGGTCATCTGGAGTACAGCCTCGAAGTGCAACTCAAGGGGGGCCGTCGACTGACCTTCGGCACCACGCTCACACCAGGCGGCCATGTCCTGGTACGTCACTTGAAGCGACAGCACTATCTATCGATGTCGGGAATTGATTAACCAAAGGAATGCGCAATGACAGCGTTGTTTGAGATGCGAATCAGGCTTGGCGGCGACCCAAGCGCCTTCATTGAGTTCAAGGCACTGCGTGAAGAGTTAGCCAGACTGAGCCATCCGGCCTGCCCCGATGTGGATTGGGTCAAGGTGGAACAATTGTGCCTGGTGTTGTTCCAGCGCAACGGGGCGGAGTTGCAAACAGCCGCTGCATTCGTACTGGCCCGTAGTCACCTCCACGGTCTGGAAGGTATGGTCCAGGGGATCGCGCTGGTCGAGGCGCTGGTCTGCGAATGGGCAACGCTGTGGCCGGCGATGGAGCCGGCGCGCCTGGAAATCCTGGCTTGGCTGTTCGCGCGCCTGCAGCCCCTGCTGCGCAGCCTGGAGCCGCAACCCTGGGGGCTGCCAGCGATCGCTCAACTGGGCGCGGCACTGGAGTGCTTGCACGCACGGCTGAATCGACAGGCACAGCATTCGCCGGGCACATTGCAAGCGCTGCGTCAGCAAGTCGAAGGTCTGCTACAGAGGCTGGCGCAGACCCACACGCAGCCCCACTCGTTGTTCGACGCGGTGGCATTGTCGGCAAGACTGCCGCAACCGCTCCCGGCGATGCCAATTGTGGTCCTGCCGACGCCGCCGATGCCTGTCGTGTTGGCTGGCGGTCAGCAGAAGCAGGCGCGACGGCTTGGCCCTTGGTTGTTCGCCGCCGCCGCGATGCTTACCTTGGCCGCGGGCGCCTTCTGGACGACCTGGCTGGCGAGCCCGGACAAGGAGGGTATTAATCGCCTGACCAGCGTTTTCGAGGCGCCACCCAGGGTGCCCGAACCCGTACGCCTCGACAGCCTCTCCCTCTTCACCCCCGGCAGTGCCGAACTCAAGCCCGGCTCGACCAAGGTATTAATCAGCGCCCTGGTCGACATCAAGGCCCAACCTGACTGGTTGATCGTCATTGCGGGGCACAGCGACGCCAAGGGCAGTGCCGAACAAAACCTGCAGCTGTCTCACGCTCGCGCCTCGGCCGTGCGCGGCTGGATGCAGCGGATGGGCGATATTCCCGACAGCTGCTTCGCGGTTCAGGGCTTTGCCGACAGCCAGCCGATCGCCAGCAACGACAGCGAGGCCGGGCGCGCGGCCAACCGGCGTGTCGATATCCAACTGGTGCCCCAGGCGGGAGCCTGCGGGAAAACAGGCGAGCAGGCAGCGTCATAGCAACCATTCATTCGCTCGATACCCATCATCAAGGAATGCAAGTTCTGTTTTTCCGCCAAGGGAGGAAGATAGCGCCATACCGATCTCGCCATTGAAGGAATAAGCGCGATGAGAATCTCGACCCTGCTGGCTTTTTTCGCCCTGTTCAGCGCCAGTGTGGCTGCAACCGCACCGGCGATGGCTGGCGATGCGTCCTGCCGTTTCCTGCCGATTGCGGATAGCGCTGTGCGTCTGCAGCACACGCAGAAGGTGGCGGTGCTCTACAGCGAAAACACGCTCAACACCCAGCAATACCTTGAGAGCTATCACGCGGTGGCGGTGAAGGGGGCGCAGAACCCCGGGCTGGATAAGCGGATCAGCCAGGCGTTCGTCGACAGTTCCGACCCGCAACGGGCGATTGGCTGGTTGATGACGTCGTTGCAGAAGGAGTTCGCCGCGGTGACGGTCTATGACAATCTCGATGCGGCGCTTCAGGCTCATCCGGACGTGGTGGTGATGCTCGACACTTTCAGTCGCCTGGTGTCCAAACGCAACAATCAGGTTGAAGCGCGGTTTGTGGCCAGGTTCTACGATTCGAACCTGCAGTACATCGGCCAGGCGCAAGGTTCACGTGCCGAGCAGATGCCCTCGGTGTGGGTGCATGGCAAAGCCGCGCCACAGATTGCCGCGCAAATCAATCAGCAGACCGAGTTGCAAGTGAAGGCGTTGAAACAGTTCGATGCGTCGTTGCAGACACTGGTGACCACCGGTCCAGTGGATCATGTGGCGAGCAACTGAACCGCTACCAGCCCTTGACCCCGCTCATATCCGGCAGCTTGTGCGCAATGCCCTTGTGGCAGTCGATGCAGGTGGCCTCGCCCTTGGCCAATGACGTGGAATGCATGGCTGCTGCCCGTTTGCCTTGGCGGGTGAAGTCCATGAATTCGAAGTTGTGGCAATTGCGGCATTCGCGCGAGTCGTTGGCCTTGAGCCTGGCCCATTCGTGTTCCGCCAGCTCACGGCGCAGGTTGAGGAATTTGTCGCGGGTGTCGATGGTGCCGAAAAGCTTGCCCCAGACTTCCTTCGATGCCTGCATTTTACGCGCGATCTTGTGGGTCCATTCATGGGGTACGTGGCAGTCCGGGCAGCTCGCGCGCACGCCCGAGCGGTTGGTGTAGTGAATGGTGTCCTGCAATTCGACGTACACGTTGTCGCGCATTTCGTGGCAGGAAATGCAGAACTTCTCGGTGTTCGTCAGCTCCAGCGCCGTGTTGAACCCACCCCAGAAAATGATCCCGGCGATAAAACCGCCCAGCGTCAGGAATCCCAGGCTGAAATAAACGCTCGGCCGACAGAGGATGCCCCAGTAGTCCTTAAGCAGGGCGAACAGTGCTTTCATGGCGCCTCCTCAACGTTTCTGCGCAGCGTTGGCGTCGTCTTGCAGGATTTTGTCGATGGTCTCGAAGCTGTTGCCCACCAGTGGCAGCACATCTTTTTGCGGCACATGGCACTGGTTGCAAAAGTAGCGACGCGGTGAGACAGCCGCCAGCGCCTGGCCGTCGCGGTCCATGTAGTGGGTGATGCTGATCATCGTCGCCTGGCTGCGTGGACTGTTGGCCCGGCTGTGGCAGGACAGGCACTTGTTGCCGTTCTTGTCGATCTGATAGCCGCGAATGCTGTGCGGAATGGTCGGCGGCTGGTCAGGGTAGTTGCGCTCACGCTTGAGGTCCTTGTTTTCATCGTCGGCCAGGGGCGGCGCAGGGGCGTTTTGCGTCAGGGTACCGCCAGGCCGGCGTCCGTCCGGGCCTGGTGCATCGAGGGGGTAATCAACTTCTGCGGCAATTACCGCGCCCATCACGGCGAGCAGGAACAACGGCAGGATGCGAAAAGTCATGGCGGTTCTCCTCAAGCCACGCTGATCAACTCGATGCGGATCGCGCATTTCTTGTAGTCGGTCTGCTTGGAGATCGGGTCGGTGGCGTCGAGCGTGACCTTGTTGATCAGCTTGTTGGCATCGAAAAACGGCACGAACACCAGGCCGCGCGGCGGTTTGTTGCGCCCGCGGGTTTCGATGCGGGCGCGGATTTCCCCGCGGCGGCTGATCAGCTTCACTTCGCTGCCACGGCGTGCGTTCATGGCCTTGGCATCCTCGGGGTGCATGTAGACCAGCGCGTCGGGAACGGCTTTGTACAGTTCTTCCACCCGTTGGGTCATGGTGCCCGTGTGCCAATGCTCCAGGACCCGGCCGGTGCTCAGCCAGAACGGGAAGTCGGCGTCCGGGGCTTCGGCCGGTGGCTCGTAGGGCAGGGCGAAGATGATCGCCTTCTTGTCCGGGTAGCCGTAGAACTGCACTTCGCTGCCCGTTTCCACATAGGGGTCGAGCCCCTCGCGGTAGCGCCAGCGAGTTTCCTTGCCGTCGACCACCGGCCAGCGCAGGCCGCGTTCGCTGTGGTAACGATCGAAAGCCGCGAGGTCATGGCCATGACCGCGACCAAACTGCGCGTACTCTTCGAACAGGCCCTTTTGCAGGTAGAAACCAAATGCCTTGGCTTCATCGTTCTTGTAGCCGGTCTCGATTTGCTCGACGGGAAACTCGTCGACCTGGCCGTTCTTGAACAACACTTCGAACAGGGTTTTGCCCTTGTACTCCGGGGCCTTGGCCAGCAACTCCGCGGGCCAGGTTTCATCGGTCTTGAAGCGTTTGGAAAACTCCACCAACTGCCACAGGTCGGACTTGGCGTCTCCCGGCGCGCTGACCAACTGATGCCAGAACTGCGTGCGGCGCTCGGCGTTGCCGAAGGCGCCTTCCTTTTCCACCCACATGGCGCTGGGCAGGATCAGGTCGGCCGCCTGGGCAGAAACGGTGGGGTAGACGTCCGAGACGATCACGAAGTTGTCCGGGTTGCGCCAGCCCGGCAACACTTCCTGCATGATGTTGGGCCCAGCCTGCATGTTGTTGCTGGCCTGGGTCCAATACACGTTGAGCACACCGTCCTTGAGCATGCGGCTTTGTTGCACCGCGTGAAAGCCGACTTTCTCCTGAATGGTGCCGGCGGGCAGCTTCCAGATTTTTTCCGCGGTGGCGCGGTGCTTGGGGTTCGTCACCACCATGTCGGCGGGCAGGCGGTGGGAGAAAGTCCCGACCTCGCGAGCAGTGCCACAGGCGGATGGCTGGCCGGTCAACGAGAAGGGGCTGTTGCCCGGTTCGCTGATCTTGCCCGTGAGCAAATGGATGTTGTAGATCAGGTTGTTGGCCCAAACTCCGCGGGTGTGCTGGTTGAAACCCATGGTCCAGAACGACACGACTTTACGGTTAGGGTCGGCATAGAGTTCGGCCAACGACTTGAGGCGATCAGGCGCAACCCCGGTTTCTTTCGCCGTTCGTTCCAGGGTGTAAGGTTTGACGAACTCGGCAAACTGCTCGAAGGAGATGTCCGTCCAGGTATTGGCCTTGTCGGCATTCTTCGCCTGTTTTTCCAGCGGGTTATCCGGGCGCAAGCCGTAGCCGATATCGTCGGCGCCCTTGGCGAAGCGCGTGTGCTTGCTGATGAAATCCTGATTGACCGCGCCACTTTCGATGATGTGATTGGCGATGTAGTTGAGGATCAACAGGTCGGTTTGTGGCTTGAACACCATGGGGATGTCGGCCAGTTCGAAGCTGCGGTGTTCGAAGGTCGACAGCACCGCGACCTTCACGTGCGGATAGCTCAGGCGCCGGTCGGTGACGCGGCTCCACAGGATCGGATGCATCTCCGCCATGTTCGAGCCCCACAACACAAAGGCGTCGGTGGCTTCGATGTCGTCGTAGCAACCCATCGGCTCATCCGCGCCAAAGGTGCGCATGAAACCCATCACCGCCGAGGCCATGCAATGGCGTGCATTGGGGTCGATGTTGTTGCTGCGAAAGCCGGCCTTCATCAGCTTGTTGGCGGCATAACCTTCCCACACCGTCCATTGTCCCGAGCCGAACATGCCGACCGATTCGGGGCCCTTGGTTTTCAAGGCCTGCTTGAATTTTTCTTCCATGATGTCGAAGGCCTTGTCCCAACTGATCGCCTGGAACTCGCCCTGCTTGTCGTAGCGGCCGTTTTTCATGCGCAGCAGCGGCTGGGTCAGGCGGTCGACGCCGTACATGATCTTGGACAGAAAATAGCCCTTCACGCAGTTCAACCCGCGGTTGACCTCGGCCTTGACGTCGCCATGGGTGGCGACCACCCGGTTGTCCCGGGTCGCGACCATCACGCTGCAACCGGTGCCGCAAAAACGGCAGGGCGCCTTGTTCCAGTCCAGGGTGACCATGTCCGCTTCGGTGACCAGGTTGCTGGCAGTGGTGAATATCGGCAGGCCGGCCGCGGAGGCTGCAATGGCAGCGGCCTGGGCCTTGACGAATGCTCGGCGCGACATGCTCATTGGCTGTCTCCCGCGGGATCGAGAATTTCGTGATAGATCAGCGCAGCGTTGAGTACGCCCGGCAGATTGTTGATTTGATCGATGCGTTGCAGGATCTGGTTTTCGTGTACGGCCTCAAGGACTACCACCAGTTTCCCGGCGGCACTTTCCTGATGCAATTCCACGCCGTCCAATAGTCGCAGGTTGGCTTTGACGGCGTCGAAGCGTTCAGGTCGGGCAAGTACCACAAGGCTGGCGATGTGCAGGATTTCGTCCATGGTTGACTCCAACAGGCTCTATTGAAGGGCTTTTAGTTGGGCGGTCCGGGAGGGCCGTAGAGCATTTGGAAAAACCAGATAAGGAAACCGTAACTGCCGACAATGGCGACTGAAAGTAACGGGAAAAGGCAAATGACAAGAAACAGGAACAGGCGCATTTCCTTGCGTCGTTGCGGTTTTTGCTCTTCAGTCAATGACATGGAGTGCGCTCCAGCCGAACGTGCACTCCAGACTAGATCACGGAATTATAAGGAGGGTTGTTGTTACGACTTTTATCGACAGGCGGTGGCCGATACTCACCGGTCTGGCACATGTAGTTATAACACTGCGGATCGTTACAGCGCTGAGTTACCAATTTGCAGCGAGTTGATAGGGTTTCTTGTTTGATAGTTGTTCGTTTAGCCGATCGATCGGTGCTTTATCACTTCGGCTTCGACTGCCCCTTCGTTGGCACCCTCATCAAACTTGCTGAAGCTCCACCAGGGCACCCTTGTATCCGGCTGTTCAGGCGTGAGGAGGCCGCCGTTCGATACAAGGGCAAAAAGCATGGGGAGACTCTGGATGGAAAGGGAGCGCGTTGATGCGAATCAGGTGTGCACCAATGCGATGGTGAATGAAACCACGATCATGCAGGCAAAGGCGAAATTTAGATTCATGTCGTTTCCATCCGAGTCAGGGGTGATGGCGCTCATCTTGAACAGGTCTGACGCAAATAAAAAATTCGCCTTGGTGATTTGAAAGATCGAAGGAATTGATAGCTGGCGCGTGAGTCGCGGCTTGAGTCACTGCAGACAAACTGTGGGTGCGAGCAGGCTCCCACAGTCGGGTTTTAGCTGTCGCACTATCAGCGCAGTCGCTCCAGCAACTGGTAGTACCACATGCCCGCCGCCAGCATCGGGTTGCCAAGCAGGTCGCCCATGGGCACGCGGATATGCTGGCAGGCAGCGAAGGTGTCGTACTGCTCAAGCTGCCCGGTGATCGCGCGGCCCATGATTTCGCCCATGATGTGGGTGGTGGCGATGCCGTGCCCGGAGTAGCCCTGGCAGTACCAGACGTTGTCCGAGAGTTTGCCCGCTTGCGGGATGCGGTTGATCACGATGCCCATCGCGCAGCTCCACTGATAGTCGATGGCCACGCCTTTGAGTGCCGGGAACGTCTGCTCGATGCACGGGCGTAACTCGGCGGCGATGTCGCGCGAATCCTTGCCGCTGTAGTTGGCGCCGCCGCCGAACAACAGGCGGCCGTCGGCGGTCAGGCGGTAGTAGTCGAGCACGAAGCGGCAATCGTAGACGGCGAGGTCTTCAGGGTTGATCTGTTTGGCCAGGTCGCCCAGCGGCGCAGTGGTGACGATGCCGCCCATTGCCGGGAAGATCTTGCCCTTGAGCTTGCCCGGTTCCAGCTTGTGGTAGACGTCACCGGCCAGCAGCACCTGATTGGCATCGATGCGACCTTGGGCGGTGCGCACGCCTGGTTGGTCGCCGTGAATGATTTCCAGCACTTCGCTGTTTTCGAAGATCAATGCGCCCAGGCTTTCTGCCGCCCGGGCTTCGCCGATGCACAGGTTGAGTGGATGCAGGTGCATGTTGCGGGTGTTCTTGATCGCGCCGTGGTAGAGGTCGCTCTGCAGCAGGTCGCGTACCTGGCTGCGGTCGAGCAGGCTGACGTCGTCACCCATGCCGCGGCGCAGCGCTTCGTCGTAGTCCTTGCGCAAACCGTCCATGTGGGCAGGTTTGTACGCCGCGTGCAGGTGGCCGTGCTTGAGGTCGCAGGCGATGCCGTATTTCTCCACCCGTTGCTTGATGATCTGGTGCCCGCGCCAGCGCAGGTGCCAGATGAAATCGTCGACTTCATCGCCGAGGCTGCGACGCATCTGCTTACGCATGGCTTCCTCGCCCGAGAGGCTGCCGGTGACCTGGCCACCGTTGCGCCCGGTGGCGCCCCAGCCGATCTTGTGGCTTTCGACGATGGCGACCTTCAGGCCTTTCTCCGCCAGTTCGACGGCCGTGGCGACGCCAGTGAATCCGCCGCCGATGATGACTACGTCGACGCGGTGCTGGCCTTGCAGGGTTGGGTAATCGGTTTCGTGGTTGAGGGTGGCGGTGTAGTAGGAGTTGGTGCGTTGGGTCATGTTTTTGTCCAGGCGAAATGAGGTCGAGAGACAGCGCGATCCTTGTGGGAGCGAGCCTGCTCGCGAAGCGGCCGGCACATTCAGCACTTGTAGTGACTGACACACCGCTTTCGCGAGCAGGCTCGCTCCCACAGGGCGGGGCGGATGGCGGTTTACGCCTCAGTCAAGTACCAACGCCAATCCTGCTCACCCACTTCAGCCATGAACTGCCGATACTCCGCACGTTTGACCGCCAGGTACACTCCCAGAAATTCCTGCCCCAACGCATCCCGCGCCCACACCGAATTTTCCAGCGCCGTCAGTGATGTCAGCCAGTCGGTCGGCAGCAACTGCGTGGCCTGCGCGTAGCCATTGCCTTGCACCGGTTCGCCCGGGTCGAGGTTCTCGCTGATGCCGCGATGGATGCCAGCCAGGATCGCCGCTGCTGCCAGGTACGGGTTGGCATCGGCACCGCAGATGCGATGTTCGATGTGACGGCTGTTGGCCGGGCCACCGGGCACCCGCAGGCTGACGGTGCGGTTGTCGACGCCCCAGGTCGGGGCCAGCGGCGCATAGCTGTTGGCCTGGAAGCGCCGGTAGGAGTTGGCATTGGGGCAGAACAGCAACAGCGAATCGAGCAGCGACGCCAGCATGCCGCCGATGGCGGTGCGCAGCAGCGGGGTGCCGGCCGGGTCCTCGGACGCGAACAGGTTGCGGCCTTCGGCATCGGCGATGCTGACGTGCATGTGCATGCCGGTGCCCGCCAGGTGATCGAAGGGTTTAGCCATGAACGTCGCCTGCATGCCGTGCTTGTGGGCCACGGCTTTGACCAGGCGTTTGTAACGCACCGCCTGATCCATCGCCTGCAAGGCATCGCCGTGTTCCAGGGTGATTTCCACCTGCCCCGGCGCGTATTCGGAAATCGCTGTGCGCGCCGGAATGCCATGGAGTTTGCACGCGGCATAGAGGTCGGCGAGAAATGGCTCGATCTGCTCCAGTTCACGCAGGCCGTAGACCTGGGTATGTCGCGGTCGACCGCCGTCAGCGTCCAGCGCCGGTTGCGGGCGACCATTGTGATCGCGCTTGGCGTCCAGCAAATAGAACTCCAGCTCGCACGCCATCACCGGGTGGTATCCCTCGGCTTGCAACCGATCGATGACCTTGATCAGCAGGTGACGTGGATCCGCGATGCTCGCCGGCATGCCTTCTTGCGGGTGCATGCTGACTTGCACCGCCGCGGTCGGAATCTGCCGCCACGGCAAACGCACCAGGCTGCCTTCGAGCGGGTAGGCACGGCAGTCGATGTCACCCACCTCCCAGACCAGTCCGGAGTTCTCGACGTCATCGCCTTGCAAGGTCAGGCCGAGGATGGTGCTGGGCAGCGGGCGACCGCTTTCATACACCGCCAGCAGTTCCTCGCGGTGCAACAGCTTGCCGCGCGGCACGCCGTTGGCATCGAGAATGAACAGCTCGATCATGTCGATATCGGGGTTGTTCGCCAAAAAGCGTTGGGCGTCTTCAAGGGCTGCGAATTTCATTGTTCATCACTCACGGTGGCGTCCCGCGGACGCACGGATTCAGGCCAGGGCGCGACGGCGGATAAAGATCCACGGCGCTCTGGCAGCGATAGCGAAAAAGTAAGGGGGCTCGACGCGTCGTGGACGCAATCAGGCGAGCAGGGTGCTATCCGGCGGGCGTGCGGAGTGACGCAGTTTGGAGCGGCGCAGGGCCATGGGCAGGTTGACGATGCGCTTCATGAGGCAATGCCGTCCACGACCCCTGCAGAGGGGGTCAGGAATGAGACATCCAGCAAGTGGTGCTCTGACGGTGCGGTGCTCATGACTCAGGTTTCCAGCAGGGGAAATCGTCGGTGGCGGATAACACGCTATCCGCAGTGACTGGATACTAGGGGTGAAAGCGCAACCTGTAAACGTCTGTTTTCAGCGCAGAAGGTGCACGGCCACCCCGATCAGCCCACAACCGGACAATACTTCGATGACCCCGCGCTTGAACTTCAGCAGGGCAATCGCGGCCGCAATGGCGATCAGCAGCGACGGCCAGTCCAGCCGATTGGCGAAGCCCTCAGGCCACAGCACATGATAAGCAAAGAAGCACGCCAGATTGACAATCACGCCAACCACCGCAGCGGTAATCGCGGTCAGCGGCGCGGTGAACTTGAGTTCGTTGTGCGTCGATTCCACCAGCGGGCCACCGGCGAGAATGAACAGGAACGAAGGCAGGAAGGTGAACCAGGTCACCAGCATGGCGGCGACGGCACCGGCGACGAAGGCCTGATCGGGACCGAACACCTGATGCACGTAGCCGCCGATGAAACCGACGAAGGCGACCACCATGATCAGTGGCCCGGGTGTGGTTTCGCCGAGCGCCAGGCCATCGATCATCTGCGTCGGCGTCAGCCATCCATAGTGGCCGACCGCGCCCTGGTAGACATACGGCAGCACCGCGTAGGCACCGCCGAAGGTCAGCAGCGCCGCCTTGGTGAAAAACCAGCCCATCTGGGTCAGCGTGCCTTCCCAGCCGAACAGGGTGGTGAGGGAGGCCATCGGCAGCGCCCACAACAGCGCGCCGATCAGGGCCAGGCGCAGCAGTTTCCAGCTGCTGAAACGGGCATGCTCGGGCGTGGGTGTGTCGTCGTCGATGACGGCGGCGCCGAAGGATTTTTGCGCGGCGCCGTGCCCGCCGGTACGGAATTTTTCGGGGGCCAGGCGCCCACCGAAATAACCGATGATTGCTGCCCCCAAAACGATCAAGGGAAACGGTACGTTGAGCGCGAAGATGGCCACGAATGACGCGGCGGCGATGCCCCACATCCAGGCGTTTTTCAAGGCCCGGGAGCCGATCCGATGCGCCGCCTGCAGCACAATGGCGGTCACCGCCGGCTTGATCCCGTAGAAAAGCCCGACCACCACCGGCACCTCACCGAAGGCGACATACACCCAGGACAAGGCTATCAGGAGGAACAGCGACGGCAGCACGAACAGCACGCCGGCAATCACGCCGCCCCAGGTCCGGTGCATCAGCCAGCCGATGTAGGTCGCCAATTGCTGGGCCTCGGGGCCGGGCAGCAACATGCAATAGTTGAGCGCATGCAGGAAGCGGCGCTCGGAGATCCAGCGCCGGCGTTCGACCAGTTCCTGGTGCATGATCGAGATCTGCCCGGCCGGCCCGCCGAAGCTTATGAAACCGAGCTTGAGCCAGAAACGGAACGCTTCTCGCAGACTGATTGCAGCGGGCTTCGCGGGTTGCTGTGCTTCGGCGGGGGCAGGGCTCAAACGGCGATTCCTTTTGCAGGGACACTTTGATCCGCGACTTTAACCATGAGCACGCGGTTTGAATAGCCGGGCACTGCGTCAACTCAAAACGTAGTCCACCGGCATGAGCGGCGGCGGCAATGTCGTCTCACCCATGGCCGCCAGCACATCGCGCTCGATGGTGCGTACCAATGCGTCGATGGGCAGCTGGTTTTCATCGCGACCAAACGGGTCTTCCAATTCATCGGCAATCGCATCCAGGCCGAAGAACGTGTAGCTGACAATCGCGGTGAAGACCGGCGTCAGCCAGCCCAACGGTTCGGCCATGGCGAATGGCAGCAAGATGCAGAACAGGTAGATGGTGCGGTGCAGCAACAAGGTGTAGGGGAAGGGCAGCGGCGTGTTCTTGATCCGTTCACAGACCGCTTGGACCTGGGTCAGGCGGGTCAAGTGGTTGGCCATCAGCATGTGGCGCCACTCGTTGATCACGCCAGACTCGGCCAGCGTCGAGCATTGTTGGCCTGCCTGCATCAGGATTCGCCCACAGAGATCGCCTGCGTTGTCCACCGGCATCGGATCGAGCCAGGCCCCACTGGCCGCCTGTTCGTTCTCCTGGCGCAACCTGGCGTTGAGCGCGTGGGCGAAGCCACAGAGTTTGCGTAGCAGGCTGTTACGCTCGACTTCATCCTTGATGACCTGGGTTTCTCGCGCCATGGAGCGAATCTCCACCAGCATGTCGCCCCAGGCCTTGCGCGCTTCGTACCAGCGGTCATAACAGGCGTTGTTGCGAAAGCTCATGAAGATCGACAGCGACAGGCCCAGCAGGGTGAAGGGCGTCGCACTGACCTTGGAAAAATAGCTGGGGTGCGACATCTCGACGAGCACGATGACCGATGCGAGCAGCGTCACCATCAGGGCGCGCCAGGCGATGCGCTTGGCGATCGAGCCTTTGAGCGAAGTCAGGATGTCGATCAGGTTGGGTTTGGGTCTCACGATCATGGTTGTGCGCCTGGGCAAGGACAGTGATGGAGCTGGCATTTAATCGCCGGTCATGGGCATGACGCGGCGCAGGCTAGGAGCAACGAGTCCGTACGTCCAATCACTATGAGTGACTGGGTGATCGACGGAGTCTATGAAGGATTTTCAAGCGCGCAGCGATGGTGCGCCGCTGCGGCTGTCGTCATTCATTGCGCCCCGAACATCACCGTCCAGTAAATCCCCGCATCGCTCTTCGGATCAACCGCATACGCCGCGCCGAGGTCGCGGAACTGTGGGTTCATCAGGTTGGCGCAATGGCCGGGGCTGGCCAGCCAACCGTCGACCACCTTGCGTACGCTGTCCTGCCCGGCGGCGATGTTCTCGCCGATCTGCTGGAAGTCGTAGCCCGCCAGTTCGGCGCGATCGCCTGGGGTACGGCCGTCGCGGTCCTTGTGATCGAAGTAATTGTTGTTGGCCATGCTGCGCGCCTGGGTTTCGGCGGCGCTCGCCAGGGTGGCGTTCCAGGCCAGCGGCGTGGTGGCGTTGAAGGTTTGTGCGCCACATTGGCGGGGGCGGCTGCGCGCGACGTTGAGTTCGGCGAGCAGTTTCTGCCCTTCGGTCTGCCAATCGCCCAGGCGTGCGCTCAACAATGGCCGGGCCAGTACGATGCGCCACTCGCGGTCCTGGCGGCTGACGCCGACGTCGACGAACTGCGGGTCGAGCACTATCTGGCAAAAACTTTCCTGGATCGCCTTCATCGCCGAGGGCGCATCACGCGGCCCGGTCAGGCTGATCGCCTGCACATTCTTCATCGGATACCCTGCACTGGCCATGGCCTGTTGCAGGTTGCCGACGCTGGCGGCGGACAGCACCAGCCGCGGGTCGGCCGACAGCGGCGGCAGTTCCGATGACACCTGGCCTGCGCAACGCTGCAACTGGGCGCGGTAGACGTTGATCGATTCGATCAGTTGCGACTCGTCGCTCGCCAGCGCGGTGGCGGCAAACAGAAGTCCCAGTGAAACCCCGGCAAGGCGCAGGGTGGACGATAGGAAAGGCATGGAAATCCTCCTTGAGCTGACTGCGCCCATGATGCGCGAAGTGCCCCCCTTGAGCGCAATGCCTTTTTCCGGGTTGTTGCATCCTCCGCGCCATCATTTCACTACTACACTCAAGCGATACTGCCTACGGAGTAGTGTCCGATCATGCGCCACGCCTGGATTTCCACCTGCCTCGCCCTGACCCTGCTCGCTGTCCCGGCATTCGCCACTGACCAGGAACAAAAACAGAAAGTCGCCGAAGACAAGGCCCAGGTGCTGGAGCACAAGGCCGCAGAAAACAGCGGCCCCGCGGCAGTGCCCAAGTCTCAAGCCATTACCCAGCCTGAGGTCCAGGCCGTGGACCCGGCGGGCAAGGCGCCGCTGGATGACGCCATCACCTGTCTCGCCCGTTCGATCTACTGGGAAGCCAAGGGCAAGGACTCGGCCGACATGGAAGCGGTGGCCAACGTGGTCATGAATCGCCTCGGCCATGAAGGTTTTCCCGATACCGTGTGTGCTGTAGTCAAGCAGGGCTCGGAGACCAGGAGCTGCCAGTTTTCCTGGTGGTGCGATGGGCGCCCGGACTCCGTTCAGGAGGAGGTGCCTTACGCGATGGCCAAGGAAATCGCACGCAAGGCGCTGAACAAGCAATTGCCGGATCGCACCAAAGGCGCACTGTATTTCCATGATCGCACGGTGAAGCCTGGCTGGGCCAAGGAGTACACCCATACGGCGGACATCGGATTGTTCAGGTTTTACAAACCCCAGGGCGGTGATGCGAAGTAATCATATTTACGTGAAAAACCCTTGAAATTTATCCAGGCCCGCGAAACTGCAATATTTCTGTTTTACAAGCTTCATGACGGAGCAACGCGTTAGAAATGTCATGAGTGGAAACAGAACATGAAGCAGGCGTGGTTTTTCAGCAGTCATTCGGCACCGCCAGGTGCGTCCTTTGCGGTTTACGCCTCGTGACGGTTCTTGTCACCGGCGCCGCCGGTTTCATCGGCTTTCATACGGCCAGGCGCTTGTGCCTGGACGGTCATGAAGTCGTCGGGATCGACAACCTCAACGACTATTACGACGTAGCGCTCAAGCAGGCACGGCTAAAGGCGCTTGAGTCGTTGCCGGGCTTTCGCTTCCGGAAAATGGACATCGTCGACAAGCCGGCATTGCTGGACTTGTTCGGCGAGTACCGATTCAGCGAAGTGGTGCACCTGGCCGCCCAGGCCGGCGTGCGTTATTCGCTGGACCAACCGGATGTGTACGCCCAATCGAACCTGGTGGGCTTCCTCAATGTGCTGGAAGCCTGTCGGCACCATCGCCCCGGGCACCTGATCTATGCCTCGAGCAGTTCGGTCTACGGCAGCAACTGCAAAATGCCTTTCAGCATCGAAGACGCGGTCGATCAACCGGTTTCGTTGTACGCGGCCACCAAGCGTGCCAATGAACTGCTCGCCCACAGTTACTGCCATCTGTACGGCCTCAAGGCCAGCGGTCTGCGCTTCTTCACGGTCTACGGACCCTGGGGCCGGCCCGACATGGCACCGTTCAAATTCACCCAGGCGATCCTCAACGGCCAGCCCATCGACGTCTACAACCAGGGCGAGATGGCGCGGGACTTCACCTACATCGATGACATCGTGGAAAGCATCGCTCGCCTGCGCACTCGGCCGCCGGGCGAGGGGATCAATCGACTCTTCAACATCGGTCGCGGTGAACCGATGGCGCTGCTGGATTTTATCGAGTGCCTGGAGTCGGCATTGGGCACCGAAGCCCGGCGTCACTTCATGCCGATGCAGGACGGTGATGTGGTCAAGACCTGGGCCGATGTCTCGGCACTGCAAGCGTGGATCGACTTTCGCCCGCAGGTGTCGGTGGCAACCGGGGTCGGGGCCTTTGTGCAGTGGTATCGGCAGTTTTATCAGATCTGAATCGTTCGCCGCTGATAACGGTAAAACCATAGGGCGAGGGGACTCCATGAGCCAAGACATATTTGTGTCGGTACTGATTCCGGCAAAGAACGAAGCGAACAACCTCAAGCCACTGCTCGAGGAGGTGCGCGAGGCAATGGCAAACGAAGCGTATGAAATCATCGTGGTCGACGATGGCAGTACCGATGCCACCTTGCACGAGCTGCGGCAGATCAGGAACAGCGGTTTGAGCGCCTTGCGCATCCTCCATCATGAACGCTCGCTGGGGCAAAGCACCTCGCTCTACCATGCGGCACGGGAAGCGCGTGGGCAATGGCTGGCCACCCTCGACGGCGACGGCCAGAACGATCCAGCGGACATCCCCGGCATGTTGGCGCTGGTGCGCGGTGAGCAGGGCAGGGGCAATGTGCAGCTGGTGGCGGGTCACCGTACCAACCGCCGCGATACTGCGAGCAAGCGCTGGGCTTCGCGTTTCGCCAACGGTCTGCGCCGGCGCCTGCTCAAGGATGCCACGCCGGACACCGGCTGCGGCCTGAAGCTGATCGAGCGCGCGGCGTTCCTGCGCCTGCCGTATTTCGACCACATGCACCGATTCATTCCGGCATTGATCCAGCGCCACAACGGCCGAACGATCAATTACCCGGTCAACCATCGAGCGCGCACCGCAGGGGTGTCCAAGTACGGCAACCTCGACCGTGCCCTGGTGGGCATTCTTGACCTGGCCGGTGTCTGGTGGCTGATCAAGCGCACGCGGCTGAACACCCACGCCCAGGAGCTCGAAGGATGATCATGACCCGCGAAACCCTGTGGCTGGTGATTGGTTTTGCCGGACAGATCGCGTTTACCGGACGGTTCGTCCTGCAGTGGTTGTACAGCGAATACAAAAAGCGCAGCGTCATCCCGGTGAGCTTCTGGTACCTGAGTATTGTCGGCAGCACCTTGTTGTTTGCCTACGCCATCTACCGCCAGGACCCGGTGTTCATTGTCGGGCAGGCATTCGGCTCCATCGTGTACCTGCGCAACCTGCAATTGATTGCCAAAAACCGACAATCCAGGGAATAGACCATGCGCCGAAAACTCTCGCCCCGGGTCGAATGCCTGGTCCTGATGCTGCTCGCCTTGCTGTTGATCGGTGCCGGGCTGGGCTTGCGCCAGGCACAGAACGTCGATGAGGAGCGCTTCCTCGGTGTGGCCCTGGAGATGCTGCACAACGGCTCGTGGCTGATTCCGCATCGGGCCGGGGAGATCTACGGCGACAAGCCGCCGATCTTCATGTGGACGGTGGCATTCTTCATCTGGCTGACCGGCCTGCCCAACCTCGCCCTGTACATTCCCGGGCTGTTGTCGGCGACAACCGTCACGGCACTGGTCCATGACCTGGGTCGTCGGCTCTGGAGCCAGCGTATCGGTCGCATCGCTGCATTGTTGTACCTGGCGACCTACCAGACCCATAGCATCCTGCGCACCGGGCAAATCGACAGCTTCCTGATTCTGTTCACCACCCTGGGCCTTTACGGGCTGGCACGCCATCTACTGCTTGGACCCGCGTGGCGTTGGTTCTACGTCGGATGCGCGGCGATGGGCATCGGCGTGATCACCAAAGGCGTCGGTTTTCTGCCGGTGTTGCTGTTGATCCCCTATGCCTATGCGGTGCGTAAGGGCTGGCCGGGGGTGGTGGCGATGCCGGGCGAGTCGCGCAGATGGCTGCTTGGGTTTGTGTTCATGCTGGCTGCTATTGCGATCTGGCTGCTGCCCCTGGCCTTGTCCATCGCGCTCAATGGCAGCGCTGAGGAAATCGCCTATGCGCGGGAAATCCTCCTGCGCCAGACCGCCGGACGCTATGCCGCCGCCTGGCATCATCGGGAACCCTTCTGGTACTTCTTCACCAACGTCATTCCACAGTACTGGCTGCCACTGGTATTGGTGTTGCCGTGGCTGGTGCCGGCCTGGCGCCGCCAGCTGCAAAAGCGCGATGGCCGGGTGCTGGTGTTGCTCGGCTGGGTGGCGCTGGTGGTGCTGTTTTTCTGTATCAGCAGCGGCAAGCGCAAGTTGTATATCTACCCGGCATTGCCAGCGCTGGTCCTGGTGGCAGCGCCGCTGGTGCCCTGGTTGCTGCAGCGTTGGTTCAGGCAGCGCCCGCGCTTGCGACGAGTGTTCCCGGCATTGGTCGCGACCTGGTTCGTGCTGTGGTTCGCCCGGGGTTTCGTCGAACCGGTCAGGGATGGGGTCAATCCCAATCAAACGCTCATGGCCCAGGCCAACAGCATGACCCATGGCGCGAACCTGGTCCTTGTCAACTGGAGAGAAGGGCACTGGCTGTTCGCCCGTCAGCCGATCGTGCACTTCGGTATGCTCGACTCCACCGTCGAAAGAGCCGCGCAATGGCTGCGCGAACACTCGCATGACTACGCCCTGGTGCCGGACGACGTGCTGGACCGCTGCTTCAAGCCCGAGGCTGCGCGGGAACTGGGGGAGAACTCCCGGGCGCAATGGTCGATTGTCGGGGCGGATGCGGATAATGGGTTGTGTCATGCGCAAGCGTCATCGACGGTGTATCGGTTTTCGTGGGCTGATCCGCAGGTGCAAGTGTCCGTGCCCTAGCGAAGCTCATGCATATTTGGATTGATCGTTCCCACGCTCTGCGTGGGAATGCATCCTGTGACGCTCCGCGTCATTCTTGCGCACGGCTCACGTCATGTGTCGTCAACGGAACGCGGAGCGTCCCTGGCGGCATTC
>NZ_APIO01000082.1:0-42330 GCF_000408945.1 Pseudomonas sp. G5(2012) | reverse complement strand
GGCACCCGAAGGTGCCGTTTCTGTTTACTACGGAGTGTCGCTTAAGCGATCAACCCGCCAGACCCGATTGCTGTACCAGGTTCAACAGCGGCTGTGGATACAGGCCGAGGAAGAACGCCAGTACCGCGATGGCCAGCAGCATCACGCCGCCTGCACGTTGTTCCCAGTGCAGTTGGGCATCGTGGCGACGCAGGTTTGGTTCGATCAGGTACAGGGTGACCATGACACGCAGGTAGTAGAACACGCCGATGGCGCTGCCCAGTACCAGGGAGCCGACCAGCCACCATTGTTGCGACTGGACACCGGTGGCGATGATGTAGAACTTGCCGATGAAGCCCGCGGTCAGAGGGATACCAGCCAGGGACAGCATCATCACGGTCAGTACGGCAGTCAGGTACGGACGGCGCCAGAACAGGCCGCGGTATTCGTACAGGGCATCGGCGTCACGGCCGTTGTACGGCGACGACATCAGGGTGATCACGCCGAAGGCGCCGAGGCTGGTGATCACGTAGGTGACCAGGTACACGCCGATGGCTTCCACGGCCAGGCCCTTGCTCGCCACCAGGGCGATCAGCAGGTAACCGAAGTGAGCAATGGACGAGTAACCCAGCAGACGCTTGAGGTTGCTCTGGGTTAGCGCCAGCAGGTTACCGAACAGGATCGACGCGATGGCGATGATGGTCAGCACGTCGCTCAGTACACCGCTGCTCGCCGCTGGCGAGATCTGGAACAGACGCACCATCACCGCGAACACCGCGACTTTGGAGGCCGTGGCCAGGAACGCTGCAACCGGCGCCGGAGCACCTTCGTAGACGTCCGGGGTCCAGAGGTGGAACGGTACCAGCGACAGTTTGAACGCCAGGCCGATCAGCATCATGCCCAGGCCCAGTTGTGCCAGCGAGCTTGGCAGGCCGGTGGCGGCCAGAGCCTGGCCGATACCGACGAAGCTCAGGGAGCCGGAGTCGGCATACAGCAACGCCATGCCGAACAACAGGAACGCGGAACCGGCAGCCGACAGCACCATGTACTTGATGCCGGCTTCCAGCGAACGCTTGTTGAAGAAGGCATAGGCGACCAGGCCGTAGACCGGTACCGAGAGCAGTTCCAGGCCAATGAACAAGCCAGCCAGGTGCTGCGCGCTGACCAGCACCAGGCCACCGGCGGCGGCCATCAGGATCAGCAGGTACAGTTCTTCACGGTTGCCCGGGTAACCCGAACCGCCATCGCCGAGGTAGGCATGGGCGAGGGTCACGCAAGCGAGGGTGGCGACCAGGATCAGCGCCATGTACAGGCAGGCAAAGGTGTCGATCTGCAGCAATGGCGTCACGGCCAGGGGCGCGACTTTCAGGGCTGGCAGGATCGACAGCAAAGCCAGGTTCAGACCCGCCACCGACAGCAGGAAGGTCTGGGAGTGGTTGCGGCGCCAGGCAATCGCCAGCATCACCACGATGATCGTGGCGCTGGTGATCAACAACGGCGCTAGCGCGATAAAGTGTTGAGTCGTGAATTCCATAGCGCTCTTACCGGGCCGAAGCGAGTTGAGTGAAGGCGGTGCCGAGCCACTGCTGCACGCCATGCATCGTCGCGGCAGAGGTATCGAGGAACGGTTGCGGGTAGACGCCGATGTAGATCAGCAGCGCAGCCAGGCCGACCACCATGATCATTTCGCGACCGTCCATGCCATGCAGGACCGCATCCGACTTGGCCGGACCGAAGTACGCACGGTGGATCATGATCAGCGAGTAGACCGAACCGAACACCAGGCCGGACGTCGCGATGATGGTGACCCATGGCGCGATCGGGAAGGTGCCGATCAGGATCAGGAACTCACCGACGAAGTTACCGGTACCCGGCAGGCCCAGGGACGCCGCTGCAAAGAACAGGCTGAGGGCTGGCAGGTAGGCGATCTTCGACCACAGGCCGCCCATTTCGCGCATGTCGCGAGTGTGGGTACGCTCGTACAGCTGGCCACTGAGGATAAAGAGTGCCGCCGCCGACAGGCCGTGCGCGAGCATCTGCATCACCGCGCCCTGCAGCGCCAGTTGGCTGCCGGAATAGATGCCGATCAGTACGAAGCCCATGTGGGAAACGGACGAGAAGGCAATCAGACGCTTGATGTCGGTTTGCGCGAACGCCAGGAACGCGCCGTAGAAGATCCCGATCAGACCCAGGGTCATGGCGAACGGCGCGAACTCGGCCGAGGCATTCGGGAACAGCGGCAGGGCGAAACGCAGCAAGCCGTAGGCAGCAGTCTTCAGCAAGATACCGGCCAGGTCCACGGAACCTGCGGTCGGCGCCTGGGCGTGAGCGTCAGGCAACCAGGAGTGGAACGGTACGACTGGCAGCTTCACCGCGAAGGCGATGAAGAAGCCGAGCATCAGGATGTACTCGGTGGTCGTCGACATCTTGGTTTTCAACAGGTCGGCGTAGTTGAACGTAATCACGCCGGTGTCGTTGAAGTTGACCAGTACCAGGCCCAGGATCGCCACCAGCATGATCAGGCCGGAAGCCTGAGTGAAGATGAAGAACTTGGTCGCCGCGTAGATCCGGGTTTTCTTGCCGTCCGAAGAACTGTGACCCCAGAGCGCGATGAGGAAGTACATCGGCACCAGCATCATTTCCCAGAAGAAGAAGAACATGAACAGGTCGAGGGCCAGGAACACGCCGACGACACCGCCCAGGATCCACATCAGGTTCAAGTGGAAGAAGCCCACGTGACGCTGGATCTCTTTCCACGAGCAGAGTACCGAGAGGACACCCAGCAGGCCGGTCAGCATGATCATCAACAGCGACAGGCCGTCGAGGGCCAGGTGCACGTTGATGCCGAAGCGCTGGATCCAGACGTGCTTGAACTCAAGCGCCCAGGTCGGATCGGCGCCAGGCGCCGGGGCAAACGAATAGTCGCCGTTAGCCCACAGCCAGAGGCCGAGGGCGAGCAACAGGGACATGGTGATCAGCGCAATCCAGCGGGGGAGGGTGGCGCCGAAGCGCTCACCCAGCCAGCACAGCAGGCCGCCGATGAAGGGGATCAGGATTAGCCAAGGCAGAATCATGACGGGCTCAATTCCTTTCGCAAGTTCGCAAGGTTCATATCAGACCGCTACCAGCACGACGGCGCCGATTACCAGCACGGCACCAGCAGCCATCGAGGCGGCATACCAACGCAGTTGACCCGTCTCGGTACGGCTCAGGGCGGTGTGACCGCCTTTGGCCATGCGCGGGATCAGGCCGATGGTCTGGTCCAGTGGGTCTTTGCGCAGGATGTGGCTGATCGCCAGGTATGGCTTGACGAACAGTTTGTCGTAGATCCAGTCGAAGCCCCAGGCAGCGAACCACCAGGCCGAGAGGAAACGGCCGATGCCGCTGTTGGCGATGGCGGTGACGAAGCGACGCTTGCCGAGGAACAGCAGCGCAGCCAGCAGGATACCGGACAGGGCGATGGCGCCCGAGGCGATTTCCAGGCTGTGCTTGGCTTCGCCGCCGGCATGGCCGACGCTTTGCGGCAGTACGCCGTGCAGGGGTGGAACGATCATCGCGCCAATGGCGGTGGACAATACGATCAGCACCGACAGCGGCAGCCAGTGAGCGATGCCGTGACCGGCGTGGGCTTCGGTCTTCGCTTCACCGTGGAACGCGATGAAGATCAGGCGGAAGGTGTACAGCGAGGTCATGAACGCGCCGACCAGACCTGCGTAGAGCAGACCCTGGTTGCCGCTGGCGAACGCTTCCCAGAGGATTTCGTCCTTGGAGTAGAAACCTGCGGTCACCAGTGGCAGGGCCGCCAGGGCCGCACCGCCAACGATGAAGCTGGCGTAGGCCAGAGGCAGTTTCTTCCACAGGCCGCCCATCTTGAAGATGTCCTGCTCGTGGTGGCAGGCAACGATCACCGCACCGGAGGCAAGGAACAACAGCGCCTTGAAGAAGGCGTGGGTCATCAGGTGGAAGATCGCGCCGTCCCAGGCGCCAACGCCCAGGGCCAGGAACATGTAGCCGATCTGGCTCATGGTCGAGTAGGCGAGGATACGCTTGATGTCGGTTTGAACCAGGGCGGCAAAACCTGCCAGCACCAGGGTCACACCGCCGACGATGCCGACCAGGTGCAGGATTTCCGGCGCCAGGGTGAACAGGCCGTGGGTACGGGCGATCAGGTAGACGCCCGCGGTTACCATGGTTGCGGCGTGGATCAGTGCCGAAACCGGGGTAGGACCGGCCATCGCGTCCGCCAGCCAGGTTTGCAGCGGCAGTTGCGCGGATTTACCGACAGCGCCGCCCAGCAGCATCAGGGTGGCCATGACCATCCAGAAGTCACCGGCCTGGAATTTCTGCGGTGCCAGCACCAGCAGTTCCTGGACGTTCAGCGTACCCAGTTGGGCGAACAGGATGAACAGGCCGATAGCCATGAACACGTCGCCGATACGGGTCACGATGAAGGCCTTGAGCGCGGCGTTACCGTTGTTGCGGTTGCTGTAGTAGAAACCGATCAACAGGTACGAGCACAGGCCCACGCCTTCCCAGCCGAAGTACAGGAACAACAGGTTATCGCCCAGCACCAGGAACAGCATGCTGGCGATAAACAGGTTGGTGTAGGCGAAGAAGCGCGAGTAACCGGCTTCACCGCGCATGTACCAGGACGCGAACAGGTGGATCAGGAAACCCACGCCAACCACCACACCGAGCATGGTCAGGGACAGACCATCGAGGTACAGCGCGAAGTTCGGCGTGAAGCCTTCCACCGCCATCCACTGCCACAACACCTGGGTGTAGTGGCCGTCTTCCGGTGGGGCGACGTTGAATTGCCAGATCACGTAAGCCGTGACGATGGCCGACAAGCCGACGGAACCGACGCCGATCAGCGCCGAGAGGTTTTCCGAGAGGCGTCCACGGGAGAACGACAGCAGCAGGAAACCAATGAGAGGGAATACGAAAGTCAGATAGAGAAGATTCATCCGCGCATCTCGCTGGCAGCGTCGATATCGAGAGTGTGGAAGCGGCGGTACAGCTGCAACAGAATCGCCAGGCCGATACTGGCCTCGGCGGCTGCCAGGCTGATCACCAGGATGAACATGATCTGTCCATCCGGCTGCGCCCAACGGCTACCGGCAACGATGAAAGCCAAGGCGGAGGCATTCATCATGACCTCCAGGCTCATCAGCACGAAAAGAATGTTGCGGCGGACCATCAGGCCGACCAGACCGAGGCAGAACAGGATGCCGGCGACCGCCAGACCATGCTCCATAGGGATAGCAGGCATCGTCATTGCTCCTTGGCTTCGTTGCGGCCCAAGTGGAACGCCGTCACGGCTGCGGCGAGCAGCAGCATCGAGGCGAGTTCGACCACCAGCAGGTACGGACCGAACAGGCTGATGCCCACGGCCTTGGCGTCTACGGTGGTGTGGCCAACGGCCTCACCGGTCTGGTGGGAGAACAGCACATACAGCAGTTCCACCAGCAGCAGCGCAGCCAGGGCGACCGGGCCGGCCCAAATACCGGGCTTGAGCCAGACGCGCTCTTGCTGAACCGAGGCCGGGCCAAGGTTCAGCATCATCACCACGAACACGAACAGCACCATGATGGCGCCAGCGTAGGCGATCACTTCCAGGACACCGGCAAACGGCGCGCCGAGGGCGAAAAACGTCATCGCCACGGCAATCAGCGAAATGATCAGGTAGAGCAGGGCGTGCACAGGGTTGGTGTTGGTGATCACGCGAAGCGTGGACACCACAGCGATACCCGATGCGAAATAGAAAGCGAATTCCATCTTTCTTCCTTAAGGCAGCAAGCTCTTCACGTTGATCGGTTCGGCTTCATTCTGCGCGGAGCCCTTCGGCTTACCGGCAATCGCCATACCTGCAACACGATAGAAGTTGTAATCAGGGTTTTTGCCGGGGCCGGAGATCAGCAGATCTTCTTTCTCGTAAACCAGGTCCTGACGTTTGAACTCGGCCATTTCGAAATCCGGCGTGAGCTGGATCGCGGTGGTCGGGCAGGCTTCCTCGCAGAGGCCGCAAAAGATGCAGCGCGAGAAGTTGATGCGGAAGAAGTCCGGATACCAGCGACCGTCTTCGGTTTCAGCTTTCTGCAGCGAGATGCAACCGACCGGGCACGCCACGGCGCACAGGTTGCAGGCTACACAACGCTCTTCGCCGTCGGGGTCGCGGGTCAGGACGATACGGCCACGGTAGCGCGGCGGCAGGTAGACCGGTTCTTCCGGGTACTGCAGCGTGTCGCGCTTGCGGAAGGCGTGGCCGAAAATCATCACCAGGCTGCGAAGCTGGGTGTAGAAGCCATGCACGATGTCAAATATGTACTTCATGATTCTCTCTCCTCACTGAGCCGCGACGGCGGGCGTGTTGAGCAACACGATCGCAGCGGTCACCAGCATGTTGACGAGGGTCAGCGGCAGGCAGAACTTCCAGCTGAAATCCATCACCTGGTCATACCGTGGGCGCGGAATCGAGGCGCGCAGCAGGATGAACATCATGATGAAGAACGCGGTTTTCAGTGCGAACCAGATGAACGGGATCTGCGGCAGGATGCCGAACGGACCGTGCCAGCCACCGAAGAACAAGGTCACCAGCAGTGCCGAAATCAGCACGATGCCGATGTACTCGCCGACGAAGAACATGCCCCATTTCATGCCGGCGTATTCAATGTGGTAACCGTCGGCCAGTTCCTGCTCCGCTTCCGGCTGGTCGAACGGGTGACGGTGAGTCACGGCGACGCCAGCGATGAAGAAGGTCAGGAAGCCGAAGATCTGCGGAATGATGAACCACATGTTCTGCGCTTGGTATTCAACGATGTCGCGCATGTTGAACGAGCCGACCTGGATCACGATGCCCATCAGCGACAGGCCCATGAACACTTCGTACGACACGGTCTGTGCCGAGGCCCGCAAGCTGCCCAGCAGGGCGAACTTGTTGTTGCTCGACCAGCCGGCGAACAGCACCGCGTAGACCGACAGGCCGGCCATGGCGAAGAAGAACAGGATGCCGATGTTGATATCCGCCACGCCCCAGGTCGGGGTGATCGGGATGATCGCGAAGGCAATCAGCAGGGCGCTCATGGCCACGACCGGTGCCAGGGTGAAGATCATCTTGTCGGCGAATGGAGGCGTCCAGTCTTCCTTGAAGAACATCTTGATCATGTCGGCGGCGATCTGGAACGCGCCGAACGGGCCGACGCGGTTCGGACCGTAACGGTCCTGCCAGAGGGCGAGCAGGCGACGCTCCACCCAGCTGAGCAGGGCGCCGCAAACCACCACGGCGAGCAGGATCACCACGGCCTTGAGGACCGCGATGATCACGTCGATCACTTCAGGAGTGAACAAGGTCATTGAGCTGCCTCCTGCAGACCGTCAACGGATTTACCAAAGATCGCTGGCGGAATGCCGGCGATGCCCGCAGGCAAGGCCACCAGGCCTGCGCCCAGCTCTTCGTTGATGCGCAGCGGCAGACGCAGGGTCTGGCCGGCAACGTTCAAGCTCAGCATGGCGCCGTCGTTGACACCCAGGCGGTCGGCTTCGGATTTGGCCAAGGCGACGTAGGCGGCCGGAATACGTTCCTGGACCGGCGCGGCTTTCGAAGAGTTCTCTTCGCTGCCGAACAGGTGGAAGAACGGCACGACCTGCCAGGTGCCCGGGGCCGGGTTGAACGCGCGCGGAACACTGGCGAACCAGTTCAGCGAATCACCTGTGCTTTCGATCAGGCGGGTGCCCGGGTCGCCAGCGCGGATGTGACCACCGACTTCGTCCTGGAACTTGTTCCAGGCTTGCGGCGAGTTCCAGCCCGGAGACCAGGCGAATGGCACTTGCTGGCGCGGTTCGGCCGAGCCCGAGTAACCTTCCATCGAGAAGGCGAACGCGGTGTCCTTGTCCTGCGGGGTACGCGGTTCGTGCACGCTGATGTCGGCGCGCATGGCGGTACGACCGGAGTAACGCAACGGTTCACGGGCCAGTTTCATGCCCTTGATGCGGAACGCGGCGGACGGAGCGGCATCGACGATGCGGTTCAATTGCGGCGTGCTTGCAGCCACGGCAGCGGTGACGTGGTCCAGTTGGGTCCAGTCGATCGGCTGGTTCAGCAGGGTCGCACGCAGGGCATGCAGCCAGCGCCAGCCTTCGTGAACCAGGATGCTCGCGTCCATGTACTTCGGATCGAACACCTGGAAGAAGCGCTGGGCGCGACCTTCCTGGCTAACCAGGGTACCGTCGCCTTCAGCGAAGCTGGCGGCTGGCAGGACCAGGTGTGCGCGATCGCTGGTAGCGGTCTTCTGGTGGTCGGCCACGATCAGCACTTTGGTGGCGTTCAGGGCTGCGTCGACCTTGGCCTTGTCAGTGCGGGTGTACAGATCGTTTTCCAGCACGACGATGGCGTCGGCTTTACCGTCGATCACCGCTTGCAGGGCTGCATCGACCGATTCGCCACCGAGCATGGCCAGGCCGAGGCTGTTGGCCTCAGGCACGATCAGGCTGATGGAACCGTTCTTCTCGCGCAGCTTCAGGGCCTTGGCGATGTTCGCGGCAGCTTCGATCAGGGCTTTGGAGCCCAGGGAAGTGCCGGCGATGATCAGTGGGCGCTTGGCCGCGAGCAGGGCGTCGGCAATGCGCTTGGCCAGCTCGAGGGCTTCGGCGTCCAGGCCTTCGACGGCCGGAGCGCTGGCGTCGAGGGCGTGAGCCACGGCGAAACCGATGCGGGCCAGGTCGTCGGGAGCGGCGTGAACGCACTCTTCGGCGATGTCGTCGAGCTTGGTTTCAGCCAGGCTTGCAATGAACAGCGGGTTCAGCGCGTGCTGGCCGATGTTCTTCACCGCAGCGTCGAGCCAAGGCTGGACGCGCATGGCGTCAGCCATGTCTTCGGCCTTGCCCTTGACCGATTGACGCAGGGACAGGGCCATACGAGCAGCAGTCTGGGTCAGGTCTTCACCGAGGACGAACACGGCGTCGTGGTCTTCGATGTCGCGCATGTTCGGCACAGGCAGCGGGCTGTCTTTGAGCACCTGCAGGACCAGACGGATGCGTTCCAGCTCGGCAGCTTCGATACCGGAGTAGAAGTGCTCGGCACCGACCAGTTCGCGCAACGCGTAGTTGCTTTCGAGGCTGGCGCGGGGCGAACCGATACCGACGATGTTGCGACCGCGCAGCAGGTCGGCGGCTTTATCCAGGGCTTCGTCGAGGCTCAGCTTGGCGCCATTGGCCAGCAGGGGCTGACGTGGGCGGTCTTCGCGGTTGACGTAGCCATAGCCGAAACGGCCACGGTCGCACAGAAAGTACTGGTTCACCGAACCGTTGTAGCGGTTTTCGATACGACGCAGTTCACCGTAGCGCTCGCCCGGGGAGATGTTGCAACCGCTGGAGCAGCCATGGCAGATACTCGGCGAGAACTGCATGTCCCACTTACGGTTGTAGCGCTCGGAGTGAGTCTTGTCGGTGAACACACCGGTCGGGCAGACCTCGGTCAGGTTGCCGGAGAACTCGCTTTCCAGCACGCCGTCTTCAACGCGACCGAAGTACACGTTGTCGTGGGCGCCGAATACGCCGAGGTCGGTGCCGCCAGCGTAGTCTTTATAGAAGCGCACGCAGCGGTAGCAAGCGATGCAGCGGTTCATCTCGTGGGAAATGAACGGGCCCAGTTGCTGGTTCTGGTGGGTACGCTTGGTGAAGCGGTAACGGCGCTCGTTGTGGCCGGTCATTACCGTCATGTCTTGCAGGTGGCAGTGACCGCCTTCCTCACAGACCGGGCAGTCGTGAGGGTGGTTGGTCATCAGCCATTCAACAACGCTGGCGCGAAATGCCTTGGACTCTTCATCGTCGATGGAGATCCAGGTGCCATCGGTGGCAGGGGTCATGCAGGACATGACGATACGACCACGGGTGTCGTTCTCGTCGGTGTACTGCTTGACCGCGCACTGGCGGCAAGCGCCAACGCTGCCGAGGGCAGGGTGCCAGCAGAAATACGGAATATCGAGGCCCAGAGACAGACATGCCTGTAACAGGTTGTCTGCCCCATCGACTTCGAGCGCTTTGCCGTCTACGTGGATAGTGGCCATGGTTCAAAGTTCTTCGTTGGCCCGGTGTCAGCGGGCGTGGCTAATGGAATCTTGTTATCCGCGCGAATCAACACAGCCGGTGAAGGCGTCATCGCGCGAAAAGCGAAGGGCACGGACCCTTCGCCTTTTTTAAGCATTTACGCGCCGACTACGATCGGCCTTGCCAGAGGCGGGACGGCGGCGCGGGTAGGCGCGATGCCGGCTTCGAACTCGTGGCGGAAGTATTTGATGGCACTGCCCAACGGCTCCACGGCGCCCGGTGCGTGAGCACAGAAGGTCTTGCCTGGGCCAAGGAAGCCGACCAGACCCAGCAGGGTCTCGATGTCGCCGGCTTGCCCTTCACCGTTCTCGATGGCCATCAGCAGCTTGACGCTCCATGGCAGGCCATCGCGGCAAGGGGTGCAGAAGCCGCAGGATTCGCGGGCGAAGAACTGCTCCATGTTGCGCAGCAGGGACACCATGTTGACGCTGTCGTCCACCGCCATGGCCAGGCCGGTACCCATACGGGTGCCCACCTTGGCGATGCCGCCGGCGTACATTTGTGCGTCCAGGTGTTCCGGCAACAGGAAGCCGGTACCGGCACCGCCAGGCTGCCAGGCCTTGAGCTTGTAACCGTCGCGCATGCCGCCAGCATAGTCTTCGAACAGCTCGCGAGCGGTGACGCCAAACGGCAGCTCCCACAGGCCAGGGTTCTTGACCTTGCCGGAGAAGCCCATGAGCTTGGTGCCCATGTCTTCGCTGCCTTCGCGAGCCAACGATTTGTACCAGTCCACGCCGTCGGCGATGATCGCCGGCACGTTGCACAGGGTCTCGACGTTGTTCACGCAGGTCGGCTTGCCCCATACGCCAACGGCGGCAGGGAAGGGCGGCTTGGAGCGCGGGTTGGCGCGGCGGCCTTCGAGGGAGTTGATCAGTGCGGTTTCTTCACCGCAGATGTAACGCCCGGCACCGGTGTGGACGAACAGCTCGAAATCAAAGCCGCTGCCCAGGATGTTCTTGCCCAAAAGACCGGCTGCCTTGGCTTCTTCCACGGCACGGTTCAGGTGCTTGGCGGCGGTGGTGTACTCGCCGCGCAGGAAGATGTAGCCACGGTAGGTTTTCAGTGCGCGGGCACTGATCAGCATGCCTTCGATCAGCAGATGGGGCAGTTGCTCCATCAGCATGCGGTCTTTCCAGGTGTTGGGCTCCATTTCATCCGCGTTGCACAGCAGGTAGCGGATGTTGATGGATTCGTCTTTTGGCATCAGGCCCCACTTCACGCCAGTGGGGAAGCCTGCACCGCCGCGGCCTTTAAGGCCGGAGTCTTTCACGGTCTGGACGATATCGTCCTGGGCCATGTCGGCGAAGGCCTTGCGCGCCGCGGCGTAACCGTTCTTGGCCTGGTATTCGTCGAGCCATACGGCTTCGCCGTCGTCACGCAGGCGCCAGGTGAGCGGGTGAGTCTCGGCCGAACGCTTGATGCGGTTGGCCGGACCGAAGGAAGTCAGGGTCATACGTAGCCCTCGAGCAATTTGGCAACGCCAGCTGGCTGCACATCACCGAACGTGTCGTCGTCGATCATCAACGCCGGCGCCTTGTCGCAGTTGCCGAGGCAGCAGACCGGCAGCAGGGTGAAACGACCGTCGGTGGTGGTTTGACCCAGGCCGATGCCGAGTTTGCTCTGGATTTCGCTGACCACCGACTCGTGGCCGCCGATGTAGCAGACCATGCTGTCGCAGACGCGAATGATGTGACGGCCCACTGGCTGACGGAAGATCTGGCTGTAGAACGTCGCCACGCCTTCAACGTCGCTGGCCGGGATGCCGAGGATCTCGCCGATGGCGTACAAGGCGCCGTCCGGCACCCAGCCACGTTCCTTCTGGACGATCTTCAGGGCTTCGATCGACGCCGCGCGCGGGTCTTCGTAGTGATGCAACTCGTGCTCGATGGCCGAGCGCTCG
Source organism: Pseudomonas sp. G5(2012) (assembly GCF_000408945.1). NCBI lineage: Bacteria > Pseudomonadati > Pseudomonadota > Gammaproteobacteria > Pseudomonadales > Pseudomonadaceae > Pseudomonas > Pseudomonas sp. G5(2012). The sequence goes on along the minus strand of NZ_APIO01000082.1, from coordinate 30,347 downwards.
GTTTCACTCAAGGTGAAACGGTCTGTCTGGATAAGCGTGCTGTTCATGCTTAGCGGTCCACGTCGGCCATAACGAAATCGATACTACCCAGGTACGCGATCAAGTCCGCGACCATGCTGCCTTTGATCACCGAAGGGATCTGCTGCAGGTGCGGGAAGCTTGGGGTACGAATCCGGGTGCGGTAGCTCATGGTGCCGCCATCGCTCGTCAGGTAATAACTGTTGATGCCCTTGGTCGCTTCGATCATCTGGAAGGATTCGTTGGCCGGCATGACCGGGCCCCACGAAACTTGCAGGAAGTGCGTGATCAAGGTCTCGATGTGCTGCAGCGTGCGCTCTTTCGGTGGCGGCGTGGTCAGCGGGTGATCCGCCTTGTACGGGCCTTCCGGCATGTTGCGCAGGCACTGGTCGATGATCTTGATGCTCTGGCGCATTTCTTCCACGCGCACGATGCAACGGTCGTAGGCATCGCCATTGGCCGCCAGCGGCACTTCGAACTCGAAGTTCTCGTAGCCCGAGTACGGGCGCGCCTTACGCAGGTCGAAGTCGCAACCGGTGGCACGCAGGCCGGCACCGGTGACGCCCCATTCCAGGGCTTGCTTGGTGTTGTAGTCGGCGACGCCGATGGTCCGGCCACGCAGGATGCTGTTGTCCAGTGCGGCTTTCTGGTATTCGTCCAGGCGCTTGGGCATCCACTCGACGAAATCCTTGACCAGTTTTTCCCAGCCGCGCGGCAGGTCGTGGGCGACGCCACCGATGCGGTACCAGGCCGGGTGCAGGCGGAAACCGGTGATGGCTTCGATCACCGTGTACGCCTTCTGGCGGTCGGTGAAGGTGAAGAACACCGGGGTCATGGCGCCAACGTCCTGGATGTAGGTACCCAGGAACAGCAGGTGGCTGGTGATCCGGAAGAACTCGGCCATCATGATGCGGATGACGTCTACCTTCTCAGGCACCTTGATGCCGGCCAGCTTCTCGACCGAGAGCACGTACGGCAGGTTGTTCATCACGCCGCCGAGGTAGTCGATACGGTCGGTGTACGGGATGAAGCTGTGCCAGGACTGACGCTCGGCCATCTTCTCGGCGCCACGGTGGTGGTAGCCGATGTCCGGGACGCAGTCGACGATCTCTTCACCGTCCAGCTGCAGGATGATGCGGAACGCACCGTGCGCCGAAGGGTGGTTGGGACCCAGGTTGAGGAACATGTAGTCCTCGTTCGGGCCGGAACGCTTCATGCCCCAGTCTTCAGGCTTGAAGCGTGCGGCTTCTTCCTCGAGCTGTTGCTTGGCCAGGGTCAGGCTGTACGGGTCGAACTCGGTGGCACGGGCCGGGAAGTCCTTGCGCAGCGGGTGACCTTCCCAGGTCGGCGGCATCATGATGCGCGACAGGTGCGGGTGACCTTTGAAGTCGATGCCGTACATGTCCCAGACTTCACGCTCGTACCAGTTGGCATTTGGCCAGATGCTGGTGACGGTTGGCAGGCTGAGGTCGCTCTCGGACAAGGCGACCTTGATCATGACGTCACTATTACGTTCGATCGACATCAGGTGGTAGAACACGGAGAAGTCGACGCCGTTCGGCAGCCCTTGACGCTTGGTGCGCAGACGCTCGTCCACGCCATGCAGGTCATAGAGCATGACGTACGGCTTGGGCAGGTTGCGCAGGAACGTCAGGACTTCGACGAGTTTGGCGCGGGCAACCCAAAGCACCGGCATGCCGGTGCGGGTAGGCTGGGCGGTGAACGCCTCCGGGCCAAAACGGTTGTTCAGTTCGACGACCACATCCTGGTCGTCTGCCTTGTAAGGCGGGATGTACAGAGCACTGCCTGTAGTCATGGTTATTTAATCGCTTTCGGTCAACGTAAAGAATGAAGCCAGTGTCTCGTTCTATTGAAGAAGCAGAGCTGGATCAGACTTCGTCGGGGCTGCGCAGGTTGGTGACTGCGATTCGCTGTTCGCGGCGCTTGTCCTTTTCGGAAGGCATCTCGGCGCGATATACGCCTTGATCGCCAACGACCCAGGAAAGCGGACGACGCTCCTGTCCAATCGACTCCTGCAGCAGCATCAAGCCTTGCAGGAAAGCTTCAGGGCGGGGCGGGCAGCCAGGCACGTAGACGTCCACGGGCAGGAACTTGTCCACCCCTTGAACGACGGAGTAGATGTCGTACATGCCACCGGAGTTGGCGCACGAACCCATGGAGATGACCCATTTAGGTTCGAGCATTTGCTCGTAGAGACGCTGAATGATCGGCGCCATCTTGATGAAGCAGGTACCGGCGATAACCATGAAATCCGCCTGGCGCGGCGATGCCCGGATAACCTCGGCGCCGAAGCGCGCGATGTCGTGGGGCGCCGTGAAGGCGGTGGTCATTTCCACGTAGCAGCACGAAAGACCGAAGTTATACGGCCACAGGGAGTTCTTGCGCCCCCAGTTGATCGTGCCGTTAAGCACGTCTTCGAGCTTGCCCATGAAAATGTTTTTGTGGACTTGATCTTCTAACGGATCGGAAACGGTTTCCCGCTGGCCGATCGGATACTGCTCGTTAGGAGCATCGGGGTCGATCCTGGTGAGATTGTATTGCATTGCCAAAGCCTCATTGTTTCAGCTTCGCTTGCCGCTTGCGCCGAGCTTCCGGAGCCCAGTCAAGGGCGCCCACTCGGAATAGGTAGACAAGACCTGCCAACAGAATTGCTATGAAAACGAGAGCTTCGACGAATCCGGTCCAGCCGCTTTCGCGGACGGACACAGACCATGCAAAGAGAAAGAGGGCTTCGATATCGAAGATCACGAACAGCATCGCGACCAGATAGAATTTGGCTGAGAGCCGCAAGCGGGCGCCACCTGTAGGTAGCATGCCGGACTCGAACGGTTCGTTTTTGCTGCGGCCCCAGGCTTTTGACCCAAGGAGGCTGGAGACGCCCAGCATGAAGGCACAGAGGCCGACGACGCCTAGAAGGAAAATGGCAAAGCCCCAGTTGTGGGCCATGAGTCCTGTCGCTTCGGGCATGCTGGTAATCCTTAACAGAGAGCAAAGGTCTCTGAGCTTGAAAAGGTAACAACGCAGTGACGATATGTCGCAGCAATCAATCCCGCTGATTTTATGGCTAAACACCCAGCAAGTAAAATTCCTATAGCGAAATTATTTATAGGAATAAGGACATAGCGAGCGGCAAAAGCGCCGTAGCCCTTGCGTTGCGGGCATTAGCCGGCATTTTGGGAAATATGTTTTGTAGGGAATGTAACGAACATAGTTTTGGCTAAATGATAATCAATATTGTTTGAGTGGGTTTTTAAACTGTTTATCAGGTTTATGGTTGGGAAGTTGCCTTACATGCACGTAACTGTAGGAGCTGACGAGTGAAACGAGGCTGCGATCTTTTGATCTTGTTTATCGGCAAAATCAAAAGATCGCAGCCTCGTTTCACTCGTCAGCTCCTACAGGGTTACGGGGGTTTGTGGTGCTGCGCGCAAAAAAAACGCCCCGAACCAGTCGGGGCGTCAGGTGTGCAGCGCTGCGGTTAGCTTTCTATAGGGCCCGCAGCGGCTGATGTCTCAATCGAAGCAGATCAGTGGAACTGTTCTTCTTCAGTCGAACCGGTCAGAGCGGTGACCGACGACGAGCCACCCTGGATCACGGTGGTCATGTCGTCGAAGTAACCGGTGCCCACTTCCTGCTGGTGAGCCACGAAGGTGTAGCCCTTGGCGGCGTCGGCGAATTCCTGCTCCTGCAGCTTCACGTAGGCAGTCATGTCGTTGCGGGCGTAGTCGTGCGCCAGGTTGAACATGCTGTGCCACATGTTGTGAATGCCGGCCAGGGTGATGAACTGGTGCTTGTAACCCATGGCGGACAGTTCGCGCTGGAACTTGGCGATGGTCGCGTCGTCCAGGTTTTTCTTCCAGTTGAAGGAAGGCGAGCAGTTGTACGACAGCAGTTGGTCCGGGTATTCCTTCTTGATCGCTTCAGCGAAGCGACGAGCCTCTTCCAGGTCTGGCTTGGCGGTTTCGCACCAGATCAGGTCGGCGTACGGTGCATAGGCCAGGCCGCGAGCGATTGCCTGGTCCAGGCCGGCGCGCACTTTGTAGAAGCCTTCCTGGGTACGTTCGCCAGTTACGAACGGCTGGTCGTACGGGTCGCAGTCGGAAGTCAGCAGGTCGGCGGCGTTAGCGTCGGTACGGGCCAGGATGATGGTCGGAGTACCGGCAACGTCGGCTGCCAGACGGGCAGCGGTCAGCTTCTGTACCGCTTCCTGGGTAGGAACCAGTACCTTGCCGCCCATGTGGCCGCATTTCTTCACGGAAGCCAGCTGGTCTTCGAAGTGAACGCCGGCGGCGCCTGCCTCGATCATGCTCTTCATCAGCTCGTAGGCGTTCAGTACGCCGCCGAAACCGGCTTCGGCGTCAGCCACGATTGGCGCGAAGTAGTCGATGTAGCCTTCGTCGCCCGGGTTCTTGCCGGCTTTCCACTGGATCTGGTCGGCACGACGGAACGAGTTGTTGATGCGCTTGACCACGGTTGGAACCGAGTCCACCGGGTACAGCGACTGGTCAGGGTACATCGATTCGGCGGAGTTGTTGTCCGCAGCCACTTGCCAGCCCGACAGGTAGATCGCCTGGATACCGGCTTTGACTTGTTGTACAGCCTGGCCGCCGGTCAGGGCGCCCATGCAGTTGACGAAATCTTTCTCAGGACGGAAGGCTGGCTTGGCACCCTGGGTAACCAGGTTCCACAGCTTCTCGGCGCCCATTTTTGCAAAGGTGTGCTCAGGTTGAACCGAGCCACGCAGGCGGACGACGTCAGCAGCGGAGTAAGTGCGTGTCACGCCTTTCCAGCGCGGGTTTTCAGCCCAGTCTTTTTCGAGGGCTGCAATTTGCTGTTCGCGTGTCAGTGCCATGGGAGATAAACCTCGTCGCGTCTTTATGAAAAGTTGTTCTGCGGTGGAAAATTCCTGCGCTCGCTGACCAGAAGCTTAGGTGGTCAAGTCGGGTTCGGCGGGGGTGGCGACGGGATGAACGATGGCTCGAGGGGAAGTGAGCAGGTAAAGGCGAACTGCGGGCGCATTCGGGCGTCGTGGGCCTTGGTACGAACATCAGTGTGGTGCCGGATTACCTAATTACGCTTCCGTCCCTCGGGACAACTTCGTTCCAGTCGGCAACCTCGTCAAACACACCTTGTGGGCGGTACAGACACGAAGCGGTTCGCGGGGTAGGTGCGAACATCGCCTCGAAGGCCCTTGCCAGGGCCCCTGATTAGCGGGAGCGAGGCCATCATGCCTTTGCTTTTTTGACTCGTCAAACGTTTTGTAGTGCTTTTTTTCAGGCACTACATCTTTGGTCTAATACGACCTGCCAGTCAGTTTTTGGTGTCTTGGTCCAAAGTATCGACTTTCACCCGCAGGGTCATGTCATCGCGTCCCTGGGTCCCGTAGCTGCGGGCCATACCCTGTTTGTCGGCCTGTGTCTGGCGATTCACGCCGGCCAGCAGGATCCATTCCCCCAGGCGGCCGGTGACGGTTGTGTCGGTGCTTTGCACATTCACTACATCGGGACGTTCCTGGCTCATGCGGTCACGGTTGGTACTGATCGAAAGGTGAACGATCTCGCCGGTGACGTTGGCGGTGACGTAAAAGCCCTGGGTGACGTTGCGGTATTCGGTCTGGCTGCGCAGGTCGCCGTAGGAATCGACCTGGGTGCTGGTCAATGGCACGCTCTGGCCGACCTGGATCAGCGCCGGCATGCCGTCGGTGGCCTGGATTTGCTGGATGCCACCCTCGCGACTGGCGGTGCTATGGCTGATGATCCGGGTTTGGCCCGGCTTGGCGCCGTTCACCGAGTAGCCCTGATCGCCCTGAAAGTTGTTTTCGTTCGTATCGACTGTGATCAGCAAGCGTTTGGGTGCCGTATCGAGTTGGCTCAATAAAGCTTTAAGTTCGTCGATCTTGCGCTGATCGGCTTTGACGATGAGTTGATTGCCGTAAGCGCTGACTTGGCCATCCTTGCCGATGAAATCCTGCGCAACCGGCAACATGTCGGCACTGCTGTGGTAGTTCAGCGGCACGATTTCGGTGGCGGCCATGAGTGAAAAACTGCAGGTCACCAGCAGTGTGGTGAGCAGGGTGCGTAGGGACATATCCGTTATCTCCGCAATCAAAGGTCTTGATATTGCCAGTTTGTCGGCCCGGGGTGTGTAGGGGCGAGCATGCTCGCGATGGTCGTGAACGATAAAGCGTGAAGCCTGACACCCCGCGGCGTTCTCAAGTCCATCGCGAGCATGCTCGCTCCTACAGCGTGTTGGTATTACCGGTTTGTCGGCCTGGGAGGGGGCAAGTTGAATCGTAGACAGCAAAACGCCCCGGCATCGTATGATGCCAGGGCGTTTTGTGGTGGGCTTCAAGGCCCCATCGCGGGCAAGCCCGCTCCCACAGGTCTTGCGCGATCCTTGTGGGAGCGAGCCTGCTCGCGAAGGCCGCGACTCGGTATCAGCCCGAGTGACGAACCATGTCCACATGCGGAATCCCTGCTTCCAGGAACTCCTCGCTGACCATGTGAAAGCCCAGGCGCTCGTAGAACGCCGTGGCCTGCACCTGGGCGCTGAGCATTTGCTGCTTCAGCCCGCGCTCTTCGGCTTCGTCGATCACCGCATGCATCAGCGCATCGCCGACCTTCAGGCCGCGCCAGTCCTTGAGTACCGACACCCGGCCGACGTGACCGTCAGGCAGCAGGCGGGCGGTGCCGACCGGAAAGTCGCCTTCGAGGGCAAGAAAGTGCACGGCCGTGACATCGTCGGCATCCCATTCCAGCTCGGGTGGTACGGATTGCTCGGCGACGAACACCGCTTCACGAATGCGCCGGATCTCGGCGTTGTCCTTTTGCCAGTCTGCGACACGTACGTGAATCTTATTCATCGGCAAACCCCAGGCTTCCTTGCTTGACCAGTTCGCACAGCAGGCCGCGGCCATCTTCGTCGGTCAACCAGTCACCCAGGTTGTCGACGTGCAGCGCGTCGGCGGCGCAGATCATCTTCAGCAGTTCGCGCAGTTTGCCCGGCAGGTAGCGGCTCTGGCCGCTGGCAAACAGCAACAGGTCGTCATCGACTTCCGACCACGCCAGGCGCGCGCTAGGGTTGCGGATCAGTACGGCGCCTTGCTCCAGCGCGCCGAGAACGTCTTCTTCCTCGAGGTCTTCAGGGCCGACCACCAGTTCCGGGTAGCGGGGTTCGGTCATGAACTGGCCGAACCAGGTCAGCAGCAGGCGCTCGTCGCTCATGTGTTCGGCCAGCAGGCTTTTCAGGCGGTCGAGGGCGTCATGCTGGATCTGGTGCGGATCGACCGCCGGCACGGCGTCGGCGTCGGTGTAGCGCTCTTCGTCCGACAGGAACTGGCTGAGGAAGTCGGTGAAGTGGGTCAGCACTTCAGCGGCGCTCGGTGCGCGGAAACCTACGGAATAGGTCAGGCAGTCATCGACAGCCACGCCACAGTGGGCCAGGCGTGGCGGCAGGTAGAGCATGTCGCCCGGTTCCAGCACCCATTCATCGGTGGCCTCGAAGTCGGCGAGGATGCGCAGGTCCGCGTGTTGCAGCAGCGGGCTTTCGGCGTTGCACATCTGGCCGATTTTCCAGTTGCGCTTGCCGTGGCCTTGCAGCAGGAACACGTCGTAGTTGTCGAAGTGCGGGCCGACGCTGCCACCGGGGGCGGCGAAGCTGATCATCACGTCATCGATGCGCCAGCTCGGCAGGAAGCGGAAGTTTTCCAGCAGTTCGCTGACTTCCGGCACGAACTGGTCGACGGCCTGCACCAGCAGGGTCCAATCGCGCTCCGGCAACTTGCTGAACTCGTCTTCGGCAAAGGGGCCGCGACGCAATTCCCATGGGCGCTCGCCGTTCTCGATGATCAGGCGCGATTCGACTTCTTCTTCCAGCGCCAGGCCGGCCAGTTCGTCGGCATCGATCGGGCTTTCGAAATCAGGAATCGCCTGACGGATCAACAGCGGTTTTTTCTGCCAGTAGTCGCGCAGGAACTCGCGTGCCGTGATGCCGCCCAGAAGTTGAAGAGGAATGTCAGGATTCATGTGTAACCTATTGAAAAAAAGCACTTTTCATACGGGAATAAAAACGCCCGGCGCGGCCGGGCGTCTTAAAAGGGTCCAGCGGTCGATCAGATGCGTTTGGCTTGCGCTACAGCGTTGCCGATGTAGTTCGCCGGGGTGAGCAGTTTCAGCTCGGCCTTGGCGGCGGCTGGCATGTCCAGGCCGTCGATGAAAGTTTGCAGCGCCTCAGGGCTGATGCCCTTGCCGCGGGTCAATTCTTTCAGCTTTTCGTACGGGTTTTCGATGTTGTAGCGACGCATGACGGTCTGGATTGGCTCGGCCAATACTTCCCAGCAAGCGTCCAGGTCAGCGGCAATCTTCTGCTCGTTGAGCTCCAGCTTGCTGATGCCCTTGAGGCTGGCTTCGTATGCGATCACGCTGTGGGCGAAGCCGACACCGAGGTTGCGCAGTACGGTGGAGTCAGTCAGGTCGCGCTGCCAGCGGGAGATTGGCAGTTTGCTCGCCAGGTGCTGGAACAGTGCGTTGGCGATACCCAGGTTGCCTTCGGAGTTTTCGAAGTCGATCGGGTTGACCTTGTGCGGCATGGTCGACGAGCCGATTTCGCCAGCGATGGTGCGCTGCTTGAAATAACCCAGGGAGATGTAGCCCCAGATATCACGGTCGAAGTCGATCAGGATGGTGTTGAAGCGCGCGATTGCGTCGAACAACTCGGCGATGTAGTCGTGCGGTTCGATCTGCGTGGTGTACGGGTTGAAGCCCAGGCCCAGCTCGTCTTCGATGAAGGCGCGGGCATTGGCTTCCCAGTCGATCTCAGGGTAGGCCGACAGGTGAGCGTTGTAGTTGCCGACAGCGCCGTTGATCTTGCCCAGCAGCGGAACGGCAGCGACCTGGGCGATCTGGCGCTCCAGGCGGTAAACCACGTTCGCCAGTTCTTTGCCCAGGGTGGTTGGCGACGCCGGTTGGCCGTGGGTGCGCGACAGCATCGGCACGTCGGCGAAGCGGATGGCCAGTTCGCGGATGGCTTCGGCGGTCTGGCGCATCAGCGGCAGCATCACGTCATCACGGCCTTCGCGCAGCATCAGGGCGTGGGACAGGTTGTTGATGTCCTCGCTGGTGCAGGCGAAGTGGATGAACTCGCTGACAGCGGCCAATTCCGGCAGCTTGGCGGCCTGCTCCTTGAGCAGGTATTCGATGGCTTTTACGTCGTGGTTGGTGGTGCGCTCGATCTCTTTGACACGCTCGGCGTGCTCCAGGGAGAAGTTTTCCGCCAGGGTGTTCAATACCGCGTTGGCTTCGGCGGAGAACGCCGGCACTTCGCTGATGGCAGGGTGAGCGGCCAGGCGCTGGAGCCAGCGCACTTCAACCAGGACGCGGGCACGGATCAGGCCGTACTCGCTGAAAATTGGGCGCAGGGCCTGGGTTTTGCCGGCGTAGCGGCCGTCAACAGGGGAAACCGCAGTGAGCGAAGAGAGCTGCATGGGGTGTTCTCGGACAGTCGGGCAACGAAATGGGGCGCGTATCATACATGAAAAAATCCGCCGGTCCGTCGCCAACTGACCGGCGTATTACGCGTATTGCTAAGTTCGGTGCTGTCGATGCGGGTTATTCGTTACGCATCAATGGGTAAAGCTCTTTGAGCAATTTTTTGCGGCTAATCACCAGCTGCCAGCGATGACCGCCCAATTGTCGCCACAGGCGTGCCGAGCGGATACCGGCCAGCAGCAGGGCGCGAATTTTCGAGGCGTTGCTCGGTTGCTGCAGGTTGCGCATGTCACCGTGCACCTGGATGCGTTGGCGCAGGGTGCTCAGGGTGTCCTGATACAGTGCGCCACATGCGGCGATCACGTTTTCGTGGGCCGGACCGAAGTGCTCGACCTGGGACTGGATCTGCGGCAGGCGCTTGCCGATGATCTCCAGCATGTCTTCGCGCTTGGCCAGTTGACGCTCCAGGCCCAGCATGGCCAAGGCGTAGCGCAGCGGTTCGCGTTGCAGGGCACTCGGGTCGCGTTCGAGGGCGCCGATCAATGCGCGATAGCCTTCACGCAGGTTGATATCGTCGCCGCCATAGACTTCCAGGGTGTCCTTGGGGTCGCGAATCAGCAGGCTGCCGAGCATGCAGGTCAGGCCGGCCTCGTTGGTCTGGCCGGTCTTGGCGATCTTGTCCACCAGCACCGCGGCGAGGAATACGCCGCCCAGCGCCGTCAGTTGCTCCTGGGTGGGACTCATTGGGCCTGGCCTTTACTGGTGCTCTTGCTTGTCCAGGGTTCTGCAACTTCGATCACACCGCCGCCAAGGCAGATCTCGCCGTCGTAGAACACCACGGATTGGCCTGGAGTCACCGCGCGTTGCGGGTCATCGAAGGTCGCGCGATAGCCGGTAGCGGTTTTCTCCAGGGTGCAGGGCTGGTCGCCCTGGCGATAACGAACCTTGGCGGTCAGCCTGCGCGGCTGGCTCAGGTCGATCGGGTTGACCCAATAGATATCCGAAGCGAGCAGGGCGCGGGAAAACAGCCACGGGTGATCGTTACCCTGGCCAACGATCAGCTCGTTGTGTTCCAGGTCCTTGATCAGCACGTACCACGGCTCGTCGCTGGCGTCTTTCAGCCCGCCGATGCCCAGGCCCTGGCGTTGGCCGATGGTGTGGTACATCAAGCCATGGTGGCGGCCGATGACTTCACCTTCGGTGGTCTTGATCTCGCCCGGTTGTGCCGGCAGGTATTGCTTGAGGAAGTCGCTGAAGCGGCGTTCGCCGATAAAGCAGATCCCGGTGGAATCCTTCTTTTTCGCGGTCGCCAGCTCGTATTTCTCGGCAATCGCGCGAACCTGGGGTTTTTCCAGTTCGCCGACCGGGAACAGGGTCTTGGCGATCTGCTCGCCGCCAACGGCGTGCAGGAAGTAGCTCTGGTCCTTGTTCGGGTCCAGGCCCTTGAGCAGTTCGGTGCGGCCGTCGATGTCGCGGCGGCGCACGTAGTGACCGGTGGCGATCAGATCGGCGCCGAGCATCATGGCGTAGTCGAGGAACGCCTTGAACTTGATCTCGCGGTTGCACAGGATGTCCGGGTTTGGCGTACGACCGGCCTTGTATTCGGCCAGGAAGTGCTCGAACACGTTGTCCCAGTACTCGGCGGCGAAGTTGGCGGTGTGCAGCTTGATGCCAATCTTGTCGCACACGGCCTGGGCGTCCGCCAGGTCATCCATGGCGGTGCAGTATTCGGTTCCGTCGTCTTCTTCCCAGTTCTTCATGAACAGGCCTTCCACCTCATAGCCCTGCTCGATCAGCAGGAGGGCGGAAACGGAAGAGTCCACGCCGCCGGACATGCCGACAATGACGCGCTTCTTTTGTGTGTCAGAAGGGGCTGGATCACGCATAGGGATTCAATGAGTGTCTTGAAAAAGGACGCGATTCTAACAGGCTCCAGCCCGCAAGGCTAAAGAGAAGGGCGGATCAATTCGAGGCCGAAGTGTTTGCCGTCCAGATAATCGTCGATGCAACGCATGATCAGCTCGCTGCGCCAGTTGTCGCGCCGGCCGATTAATTCCTCGCGGGTCAACCACTTGGCACCGACGATGCCCTCATCCAGTTGATACTCGGGGTGATGTTTCAGCGGTTTGGCGATGAAGCAGACCCGCTGGTAGGTCACGCCGTTGCTCGGGGCGGTATAGAGATAGATTCCCAGTACACCGGTGGGTTCGACGTCCCAGCCGGTTTCCTCGAGGGTTTCGCGCACGGCGGCCTCGGTCAGGGTTTCGTTCGGGTCCAGGTGGCCGGCGGGTTGGTTGAGCACCACGCGTCCGTGCTTGAGTTCTTCGACCATCAGGAAGCGGTCGTTGTCTTCGACGATGGTGGCGACGGTGATGTGGGGTTGCCAGTCCATGAATTTCCCTTGATGTTGAAATGCTGTCCCTGTGGGAGCGAGCCTGCTCGCGAAGGCTGTGGGTCAGCCAGCATTGATGTTGAATGATAAACCGCTTTCGCGAGCAGGCTCGCTCCCACAGGGTCCGGTTTCGACAGATAAATTGGTGTGATGGCTGAAAACACAAACCCCGGCGCATGGCCGGGGTTTGTGATGTTCCCTTACAACCTTAAACCAACGCTGCAACCGCTGCGTTGAAGGTTGCGCTCGGGCGCATGGCCTTGCTGATCAGCTCGGCATCGGCGTGGTAGTAACCGCCGATGTCCACTGGCTTGCCCTGTACGGCGTTGAGCTCGGCAACGATGGTTGCTTCGTTCTCGGTCAGGGTCTTGGCCAGGGTCGCAAACTGCGCTTGCAGTGCAGTGTCTTCGGTCTGGGCGGCCAGGGCTTGAGCCCAGTACAGCGCCAGGTAGAAGTGGCTGCCGCGGTTGTCGATGTTGCCGACTTTGCGCGATGGCGACTTGTTGTTGTCCAGGAACTGGCCAGTGGCCTGATCCAGGGTCTTGGCCAGAACCAGCGCCTTGGGGTTGTTGTAGGTCACGCCCAGGTGCTCAAGGGAAGCGGCCAGGGCCAGGAACTCGCCCAGGGAATCCCAGCGCAGGAAGTTTTCTTCCAGCAGTTGTTGCACGTGCTTCGGAGCCGAACCGCCGGCGCCGGTTTCGAACAGGCCGCCGCCATTCATCAGCGGAACGATCGACAGCATCTTGGCGCTGGTGCCCAGTTCCATGATCGGGAACAGGTCAGTCAGGTAGTCGCGCAATACGTTGCCGGTTACCGAGATGGTGTCTTTGCCTGCGCGAGTGCGTTGCAGGGTGAACTTCATCGCGTCGACAGGTGCCATGATCTGGATGTCCAGGCCGGCAGTGTCGTGATCCTTCAGGTAAGCCTGGACTTTCTCGATCACCACGCCGTCGTGGGCGCGCATCGGGTCCAGCCAGAAGATCGCTGGCGTGCTGCTTGCGCGGGCACGGTTGACGGCCAGCTTGACCCAGTCCTGGATCGGCGCGTCTTTGGTCTGGCACATGCGGAAGATGTCGCCGGCTTCAACCGACTGTTCCAGCAGCAGGGTGCCATTGGTGTCGGTCACGCGGACAACGCCGTTGGTCTTGATCTGGAAAGTCTTGTCGTGCGAGCCGTACTCTTCGGCTTTTTTCGCCATCAGGCCAACGTTCGGCACGCTGCCCATGGTGGTTGGATCGAACGCGCCATTGGCCTTGCAGTCTTCAATCACTGCCTGGTAGATGGTGGCGTAGCAGCGATCCGGGATCACCGCCTTGGTGTCGTGCAGCTGGCCGTCGGTGCCCCACATCTTGCCGGAGTCACGGATCATGGCTGGCATCGAGGCGTCGACGATGACGTCGCTCGGCACGTGCAGGTTGGTGATGCCTTTGTCGGAGTTGACCATGGCCAACGACGGACGAACGGCGTAGACCGCCTGGATGTCCGCTTCGATGGCGGCTTGCTGCTCGGCAGGCAAGGCCTTGATGCGCGAGTACAGGTCGCCGATGCCGTTGTTCAGGTTGAAGCCGATCTGCGCCAGCACGTCAGCGTGCTTGGCCAGGGCGTCTTTGTAGAACTCGGCAACGATCTGGCCGAACATGATCGGGTCGGAGACCTTCATCATGGTGGCTTTGAGGTGAACCGACAGCAGCACGCCTTGTGCCTTGGCGCTTTCGATTTCAGCGGCGATGAAAGCGCGCAGGGCGTTTTTGCTCATCACGGCGCAGTCGAGGATCTCGCCAGCCTGGACGCTGGTTTTTTCTTTCAGGACGGTGGTGGTGCCGTCTTGAGCGATCAGTTCGATCTTGACCGCGCCAGGGGCGTCGATCAGGGCAGCTTTTTCGCTACCGTAGAAATCACCGCTGCTCATGTGCGCGACGTGGGACTTGGAGTCTGCGGCCCAGGCGCCCATTTTGTGCGGGTGCTTGCGTGCGTAGTTCTTCACCGACAGTGGAGCGCGGCGGTCGGAGTTGCCTTCGCGCAGAACCGGGTTCACGGCGCTGCCCTTGACCTTGTCGTAGCGCGCCTTGGCTTCTTTGTCGGCGTCGCAGGTCACGGTTTCCGGATAGTCCGGCAGGGCGTAGCCCTGGGCTTGCAGCTCCTTGATCGCGGCTTGCAGTTGCGGAACCGAGGCGCTGATGTTCGGCAGCTTGATGATGTTGGCTTCAGGCGTAACGGCCAGCGCGCCCAGCTCGGCGAGGTGGTCGGCTACGGCTTTGTCGCCCAATTGCTCGGGGAAGCTGGCCAGGATGCGCCCTGCAAGAGAGATATCGCGGGTTTCAACGGCGATATCAGCCGAGGCGGTGAACGCCTCTACGATAGGCAACAGTGAATAGGTGGCGAGGGCGGGAGCTTCGTCGGTGAAGGTATAGATGATCTTCGAGCGGGTGGGCATATTCGGATTAACTCTCTCTTCTTTGCTAAAGCGTGCGCAGAAACTCGAGGGGCGCCGGGTAAGCGCGTTCGTTCAAAGTCATCCATGAGCCGAATATCGAGATTTCGTTGCTGTGATGTTGGGTGCATCAGTAGGGCGTCAAGCAGGCGGGCTGCGGTAGCAGGCCGTCTCATCGGGCGCAAACACTCGTCGTAGAGCTGTTCAGCCTGATGTGACCCTTTAGTCAGCGGCCGCATTATACATAGGTAGCTGGCAATCTGCCGATGGTTCATACACATCTGTTGTCGTCCATTGGTCTAAAGGTCGCAGGGACGAGCAGGGCGTATGGTCATTCTTCGTGCTTGAGATTGGCGTTTTTCCCTTTGCTTTCAGGCTTGTAGGTCGCGCGTTGAGCGGCTTTGCGGCAGATGAATGGAACATAGGGTTTGCGCGCCGATTTAACTGGGTTACGCTCGAACCAAGCCAGATGTTCAATCCAATCAATGGAGTTCAGCATGGGTTACAAGAAGATTCAGGTTCCAGCCGTCGGCGACAAAATCACCGTCAATGCAGACCATTCTCTCAATGTTCCTGATAATCCGATCATCCCGTTCATTGAAGGCGACGGCATTGGCGTTGACGTCAGCCCCGTCATGATCAAGGTTGTCGATGCTGCCGTGGAAAAGGCCTACGGGGGCAAGCGCAAGATTTCCTGGATGGAAGTCTATGCTGGCGAAAAGGCTACACAGGTCTACGACCAGGACACCTGGCTGCCCCAGGAAACCCTGGACGCCGTGAAAGACTACGTCGTTTCCATCAAGGGCCCGCTGACCACGCCGGTCGGTGGGGGTATCCGCTCCCTCAACGTTGCCCTGCGCCAGCAGCTGGACCTGTATGTGTGCCTGCGGCCAGTGGTGTGGTTCGAAGGTGTGCCAAGCCCGGTGAAAAAACCTGGCGACGTCGACATGGTGATCTTCCGCGAGAACTCCGAAGACATCTACGCCGGTATCGAGTGGAAGGCCGGCTCGCCCGAAGCCACCAAGGTCATCAAGTTCCTGAAAGAAGAAATGGGCGTCACCAAGATCCGTTTCGACCAGGACTGCGGCATCGGCATCAAGCCGGTGTCCAAGGAAGGCACCAAGCGCCTGGTGCGCAAGGCCCTGCAGTATGTGGTGGACAACGACCGCAAGTCGCTGACCATCGTGCACAAGGGCAACATCATGAAATTCACCGAAGGCGCCTTCAAGGACTGGGGCTATGAGGTGGCGAAGGAAGAATTCGGCGCCGAGCTGCTCGATGGCGGCCCGTGGATGAAATTCAAGAACCCGAAAACCGGCCGCGAAGTCGTGGTCAAGGACGCCATTGCCGACGCCATGCTCCAGCAGATCCTGCTGCGTCCAGCCGAATACGATGTGATTGCCACGCTGAACCTCAACGGTGACTACCTCTCCGACGCCCTGGCGGCGGAAGTGGGCGGTATCGGTATCGCGCCAGGCGCGAACCTGTCCGATACCGTGGCCATGTTCGAAGCCACCCACGGTACCGCGCCGAAATATGCCGGCAAGGACCAGGTCAACCCGGGTTCGGTGATCCTTTCGGCCGAAATGATGCTGCGTCACCTGGGCTGGACCGAGGCGGCGGACCTGATCATCAAGGGCACCAACGGTGCGATCAAGGCCAAGACCGTGACCTATGACTTCGAGCGCCTGATGGAAGGTGCGACGCTGGTTTCGTCTTCCGGGTTCGGTGAAGCGCTGATCAAGCACATGTAAGCAAACGACAGGCATACAAAAACCGCCCGATTCAATTGATTGAGTCGGGCGGTTTTTTATGACTGGATGACGGTGCGGCGTTAAACCGTCACGGTCTGTTGCGTGGCAGGGGTTGAGGTTTTCGAAGCATCTACAGGGTTGCCGATGTTCACGGCATGCAGACCTTTGGGGCCCTGGATGATTTCGAATACGACAGCCTGGCCGGCCTTCAGGGTTTTATAACCATCCATTTGGATAGCCGAGTAGTGAGCGAACAAGTCTTCTGTCTTGCCGTCCTCGTTGATGAAGCCGTAACCCTTGGCGTTGTTGAACCATTTCACCTTGCCGCTGACCTTGACACCTGACATACCAACTCCCTCTGCAACAGACTCCATCACTGGAGTATCATCCAGTACATCCGCAGTCACTTTTTAGGAAAAAAGTTGACTCCGCGGACCTTTTTTACCCACTGTGGGCTCTATTGGTTGTAACACCGTTTTGCCGATAGTCAAGGTGACCAGGCAGTCGGAGTTGAAATCGCCCAAGACCGCCCCCACCACTGTATTTGCACAACTGACGAACCTTTCTTTCCATGCATGCAATCAGCCAGATTCGACTAACATTCAATCAGGATCGCCCGACTCTCCAGAAAGATCGCCCGGAGGAACACGACGACGATTCCGCAGGCATTGCTGTTCAGGAGGCCAAGCCTGCGTTACAGGCGCCGCCGATGTACAAGGTGGTTTTGTTTAATGATGACTACACACCGATGGATTTCGTCGTCGAAGTGCTCGAGGTGTTTTTTAACCTGAATCGCGAGCTGGCGACCAAGGTCATGCTGGCCGTCCATACAGAAGGGCGGGCAGTATGTGGAGTGTTTACCCGCGACATCGCCGAGACAAAGGCCATGCAGGTCAACCAGTACGCCAGGGAAAGCCAGCATCCGCTACTCTGTGAAATCGAGAAGGACGGTTAATCGCCGACCACTTGGGTATGAGGTGAAGCTATGTTAAACCGCGAGCTCGAAGTCACCCTCAATCTTGCCTTCAAGGAGGCTCGTTCGAAGCGTCATGAATTCATGACCGTCGAACATCTCCTGCTGGCCCTATTGGACAATGAGGCTGCCGCCACCGTTTTGCGTGCGTGCGGCGCGAACCTCGACAAACTCAAGCATGACCTGCAGGAGTTCATCGACTCCACCACGCCATTGATCCCCGTGCATGACGAGGATCGTGAAACCCAGCCAACCCTGGGCTTCCAGCGTGTACTGCAACGTGCTGTGTTTCACGTACAGAGCTCGGGCAAACGCGAAGTGACTGGCGCCAACGTGCTGGTCGCGATCTTCAGTGAGCAAGAGAGTCAGGCAGTGTTCCTGCTGAAACAGCAGAGCGTTGCCCGTATCGATGTCGTCAACTACATCGCCCACGGTATCTCCAAGGTGCCAGGGCATGGCGATCACTCTGAGGGTGAGCAAGATATGCAGGACGACGAGGGCGGTGAGTCTTCATCTTCAGGCAATCCACTGGATGCTTATGCCAGCAACCTTAATGAACTCGCGCGCCAGGGTCGAATCGATCCATTGGTAGGCCGTGAGCTGGAAGTCGAGCGCGTCGCCCAGATCCTGGCGCGTCGTCGCAAGAACAATCCGTTGCTGGTGGGCGAGGCAGGCGTGGGTAAGACCGCGATTGCCGAAGGCCTGGCCAAGCGCATTGTCGACAACCAGGTGCCGGACCTGTTGGCCAACAGCGTAGTTTACTCCCTGGACCTGGGCGCATTGCTGGCCGGGACCAAATACCGCGGCGATTTCGAGAAGCGCTTCAAGGCGTTGCTCAATGAGCTGAAAAAACGTCCGCAGGCGATCCTGTTCATCGACGAAATCCACACCATCATCGGTGCGGGTGCTGCGTCCGGTGGCGTCATGGATGCCTCGAACCTGCTCAAGCCGCTGCTGTCGTCCGGTGATATCCGGTGCATCGGTTCGACCACGTTCCAGGAATTCCGCGGCATCTTCGAGAAGGATCGTGCACTGGCTCGGCGCTTCCAGAAGGTTGACGTGTCGGAGCCTTCGGTGGAAGACACCATCGGTATCCTGCGCGGCCTGAAAGGGCGTTTCGAGACCCATCACAATATCGAATACAGTGATGAGGCCCTGCGCGCCGCTGCCGAACTGGCTTCGCGCTACATCAATGACCGGCACATGCCGGACAAGGCCATCGACGTCATCGACGAGGCGGGTGCCTTCCAGCGCCTGCAGCCGGTGGAAAAACGGGTGAAACGCATCGAAGTGCCTCAAGTCGAGGACATCGTCGCGAAAATCGCGCGGATTCCACCAAAACACGTCACCAGTTCCGATAAAGAGCTGCTGCGTAACCTTGAGCGTGACCTGAAGCTGACGGTGTTTGGCCAGGATGCGGCGATCGATTCGCTGGCGACCGCGATCAAGCTGTCCCGTGCCGGCCTCAAGTCGCCTGACAAACCCGTCGGTTCGTTCCTGTTCGCAGGGCCTACCGGTGTCGGTAAAACCGAAGCGGCACGGCAGTTGGCCAAGGCGCTGGGGGTCGAGCTGATTCGTTTCGACATGTCCGAGTACATGGAGCGCCACACCGTATCGCGCCTGATCGGTGCACCTCCAGGCTATGTCGGGTTCGATCAGGGCGGTCTGCTGACCGAAGCCATCACCAAGCAACCCCATTGCGTGTTGTTGCTCGATGAAATCGAGAAGGCGCATCCGGAAGTCTTCAACCTGCTGCTGCAGGTCATGGATCACGGAACGCTGACCGATAACAACGGGCGCAAGGCGGATTTCCGTAACGTGATCGTCATCATGACGACCAACGCCGGTGCCGAAACTGCAGCCCGCGCTTCGATCGGTTTCACCCATCAGGACCACTCGTCCGATGCGATGGAAGTGATCAAGAAGAGCTTCACGCCAGAGTTCCGCAACCGCCTGGACACCATCATCCAGTTTGGTCGCCTCAGTCATGAGGTTATCAAGAGCGTGGTGGACAAGTTCCTTACCGAACTTCAGGCGCAGCTGGAAGACAAGCGCGTACAGCTGGAAGTGACCGACGCTGCACGAGGCTGGCTGGCGGCAAGCGGCTACGACACGGCAATGGGTGCTCGCCCGATGGCGCGTTTGATCCAGGACAAGATCAAGCGTCCGCTGGCGGAAGAGATTCTGTTTGGCGAACTGGCCGACCATGGTGGCGTGGTTCATATCGATCTGAAGGACGGCGAGCTGACCTTCGACTTCGAGACCACGGCCGAAATGGCCTGACGTTCAGAAGCAAAAACAAAAAGGCGCCGAGAGGCGCCTTTTTGCTGTCTGCTGATGATGATCACGCTCTGCGTGGGAATGCAGCCCGGGACGCTCCGCGTCCCAAATCAAAAGCCGAACGCGGAGCGTCCGTTGAGGAATTCCCACGCAGAGCGTGGGAACGATCAGCATCCCAGGCAAACAAAAACGCCCGGCATAAGCCGGGCGTCTTGTATTGACCTGATTAGCGAGCGCGGTAAGTGATGCGCCCTTTGCTCAAGTCATAGGGCGTCAGCTCGACGCGCACTTTGTCACCGGTAAGAATACGAATGTAGTTCTTGCGCATCTTGCCGGAGATATGCGCGGTTACGACGTGCCCATTTTCCAACTCCACACGAAACATGGTGTTGGGCAGGGTGTCGACGACAGTGCCTTCCATTTCGAAGCTGTCTTCTTTCGACATGCAGTAAAGCCCTCGGTGTCCAATGAATGGCCCGGTGCAACTGCGCCAGGCAAAAGCGGCGTGCATTGTGCCCGAAAAATGGTGTTTAAGCCAAGGGGTTTAGGGCTTGCTCTAGTTCAGAACGACCCAGCGCTGGTTTATCAGCAGTTCGATGGGGCGATACTGGGTCTTGTAGCTCATTTTTTTGCAGTTCTTGATCCAGTAGCCCAGGTAAACTGCGTCCAGCCCCAGGCGCCGGGCTTCGGCGATTTGCCACAGTATCGCGTAGCGCCCCAGGCTGCGGCGCTCTTCGCCGGGCTCATAGAAGGTGTAGACCGCCGACAGACCGTTCGGCAGAAGGTCGGTGACGGCGATGGCCAGTAGACGACCCTGGAGGCGAAATTCGTAGAACCGCGAAAAAGGCAGGTCGCGAACCAGAAAGGTCGAGAACTGATCGCGGCTGGGCGGGTACATGTCGCCATCGGCATGGCGTTCTTCGATGTAGCGCTGATAAAGATCGAAATATTCTTCGCTGAAACCTGGCTTGGCGGGGCGGACCTGCAAGTCGGCGTTGCGTTTGAAAATGCGTTTTTGCTGACGATTGGGCGTGAATTGCCCTACCGGAATGCGTGCCGGTACGCACGCATTGCAATTCTGGCAATGGGGGCGATACAGGTGGTCGCCACTGCGCCGAAAACCCATCTCGGAAAGATCTGCATACACGTGCACATCCATGGGCTGGCTAGGGTCGAGAAACAGGGTGGTGGCCTGCTCCTCGGGCAGATAGCTGCAGGAGTGGGGTTGAGTGGCATAAAACTTCAAACGCGCCAACTCGGTCATGATCAACCCTCGGAAAGCTTTTGGATAAGTGTAAGCCACGCGGGCCAAAGTCGCTCAGCAAACCCAGGTTGCACGATTGGGCTGATCCAGGTGCCGCGCCAGGTAATCGGCAAACACCCGGCGCGGAATCGCTCGCGCACCCAGGCTATGCAAATGATCGGTGGGCATCTGGCAATCGATGAGCACGAAACCCGAGTCTTTCAGATGTCGTACCAGTGTGGCAAAGCCAAATTTCGACGCGTTGTCGGCCAGGCTGAACATGGATTCGCCGAAAAACAGCTGGCCCATCGCCAGTCCATATAGCCCGCCCACCAGTTGATCCTGGTCCCAGACCTCCACCGAATGCGCATGGCCGCGTTTGTGCAGTTCGATGTAGGCGTCCTGCATGGCTTCGGTGATCCAGGTGCCGTCCGCATATTCCCGGGGGGCGGCGCAGGCGCGTATGACCGCGGCAAAATCCTGGTCGAAGGTCACTTGGTAGCGTTGTTGGCGCAGCAGTTTGTTCAGGCTGCGGGACACGTGCAGTTCATCGGGAAACAGCACGGTGCGAGGGTCCGGCGACCACCAGAGGATCGGCTGGCCTTCGGAAAACCAGGGGAAGCAGCCATGGCGGTAGGCCTGGATCAGTCGATCGGCGGACAGGTCGCCACCGGCCGCCAGCAATCCATTGGGATCGCGCATGGCCTTTTCCAGGGCCGGGAACGTCAGGGTGTTGCGTTGTAACCAGGTCAGCATGGCATCAGGGCTTACAGAAGGGGAGGGCGATGGCGGGCGTAAGCCCGCCGTGAAGTTTGCCGTCAAACAGTGGGAATGTCGTCGAGGTATTTTTCTGCGTCCAGGGCGGCCATGCAGCCGGCGCCCGCAGAGGTGACGGCCTGGCGATAGACGTGATCGGCGACGTCACCCGCGGCAAACACCCCTTCGATGGCGGTTGCCGTCGCATTGCCTTCGCTGCCACCGTTGACCAGCAGATAGCCGTCACGCATTTCCAGCTGGCCGGCGAACAGGTCGGTATTGGGCTTGTGGCCGATGGCGATGAACACGCCGGTCAGGGGCAGCTCAGTGATTGCGCCGGTATGACTGTCGCGCAGGCGCGCACCGGTCACGCCGCTGGCGTCGCCCAGCACTTCGTCCAGATTCTGGTTCCAGTGCAGGCGAATATTGCCCTTGGCGGCTTTTTCAAAGAGTTTGTCCTGAAGAATTTTTTCCGAGCGCAACTTGTCGCGACGGTGAATCAGATGGACTTCCCGGGCAATGTTCGACAGATAAAGCGCTTCTTCAACGGCGGTATTACCGCCGCCCACCACCGCGACCACCTGGTTGCGATAGAAGAAGCCGTCGCAGGTGGCGCAGGCTGAAACCCCTTTGCCGGCAAATGTCTCTTCCGAAGGCAAGCCCAGATACTGGGCCGAGGCTCCCGTGGCGATAATCAGTGCGTCGCAGGTATAAGTGCCGCTGTCACCGATAAGTTCGAAGGGGCGCTGCTGCAACTTGGCGGTATGGATGTGGTCGTAAACGATCTCGGTGGCAAAGCGCTCGGCGTGTTTTTGCATGCGCTCCATCAAGACCGGGCCAGTCAGGCCTTCGACATCGCCTGGCCAGTTATCGACTTCCACGGTGGTAGTGAGCTGGCCACCTGCCTGTATGCCGGTAATCACAACGGGCTTGAGGTTGGCGCGAGCGGCATACACGGCTGCGCTGTAACCCGCGGGGCCGGATCCCAGGATGATCAGGCGGGAATGCTTCGCTACGCTCATAAAAACACCTCATAAGCCTTTGTCACAAAAGAGAATGCGTGCTCAAATTGAGTCGCACGTAATGTGCTGTTGACTATGCTACACCCAAGAGTTGCCAGCATGGCATCGGACGTACAAACCCGTACAATGCCTGGCTATAACAGTGTTTGTAACAAAATCGGCATCGCATTTCGTGTTTATGAAAACCGATGCGCAGTGTTAAAAGTAGTCCCGGTTACGCCTGTTAACTTTTTTACCTGCCTGGATTGGGCAGTTTTATAGTCATTCAACAGATGGACGCGCCGTTGGCGCAGGAAAAACAGGTTTTGAAGAAATCCACCGCAGCACCCAAAACAGTTGTTCCACTCTGGCGTCAGCACCTGCACTACCGCCTCAAGGAAGGTGCATTGATCGCCATCGGTGCGTTGTGCCTGTTCCTGATGATGGCCTTGCTGACCTATGGCAAGGACGATCCGGGCTGGAGCCACAACAGCAAGATCGAGGACGTTCAAAACTTCGGCGGCCCGGCGGGTTCCTACAGCGCCGATATCCTGTTCATGGTGCTGGGTTACTTTGCCTATATCTTCCCGTTATTGCTGGCGATCAAGGCCTATCAGATCTTCCGCCAACGCCACGAGCCATGGGAGTGGAGCGGCTGGCTGTTCTCCTGGCGCCTGATCGGCCTGGTGTTCCTGGTGCTGTCCGGTGCCGCGCTGGCGCATATTCATTTCCATGCCGCGACCGGTCTGCCGGCTGGCGCTGGGGGAGCGCTGGGCGAGAGCCTTGGCGACCTGGCGAAGAACGCGCTGAACATCCAGGGCAGCACGCTGCTGTTCATCGCCTTGTTCCTGTTCGGTCTCACGGTATTCACCGACCTGTCATGGTTCAAGGTGATGGACGTTACCGGCAAGATCACCCTCGACCTGTTCGAGCTGTTCCAGGGTGCCGCCAATCGCTGGTGGGCAGCCCGTACCGAGCGCAAGCAACTGGTGGCGCAGCTGCGTGAAGTCGATGAGCGCGTGCACGACGTGGTCGCGCCAACCGTCACCGACAAGCGCGAACAGGCCAAGGTCAAGGAACGCCTGATCGAGCGCGAGCAGGCCCTGAGCAAGCACATGTCCGAGCGCGAGAAGCAGGTGCCACCGGTGATTGCCCCCGCGCCACCCAAGCCGCCAGCGCCGAGCAAGCGCGTCGAAAAAGAAAAGCAGGCGCCGTTGTTCGTCGACAGCGCCGTGGAGGGCACCTTGCCGCCGATCTCGATTCTCGACCCGGCGGAAAAGAAACAACTCAATTACTCGCCCGAGTCCCTGGCGGCCGTCGGCCACCTGCTGGAAATCAAGCTCAAGGAATTCGGCGTCGAAGTCAACGTGGATTCGATCCACCCGGGTCCGGTGATTACCCGTTACGAGATCCAGCCAGCGGCCGGGGTCAAGGTCAGCCGTATCTCCAACCTGGCGAAAGACCTGGCGCGTTCCCTGGCCGTGACCAGCGTGCGTGTGGTGGAAGTGATTCCGGGCAAGACCACGGTCGGTATCGAGATTCCCAACGAAGACCGGCAGATCGTGCGCTTCTCTGAAGTGCTGTCGACCCCCGAGTACGACAACTTCAAGTCCCCGGTCACCCTGGCCCTGGGCCATGACATCGGCGGCAAGCCGGTGATCACCGACCTGGCGAAGATGCCGCACCTGTTGGTGGCCGGTACGACCGGTTCCGGTAAGTCGGTGGGGGTGAACGCGATGATCCTGTCGATCCTGTTCAAGTCTGGCCCGGAAGACGCCAAGCTGATCATGATCGACCCGAAAATGCTCGAACTGTCGATCTACGAAGGCATTCCGCACCTGCTGTGCCCGGTGGTTACCGACATGAAGGACGCCGCCAACGCCTTGCGCTGGAGCGTCGCCGAGATGGAACGGCGCTACAAGCTGATGGCGAAGATGGGCGTGCGTAACCTGTCCGGCTTCAACGCCAAGGTCAAGGAGGCGCAGGACGCCGGCGAGCCATTGAGCGACCCGTTGTACAAGCGCGAAAGCATCCACGACGAAGCGCCGCTGTTGCAGAAACTGCCGACCATCGTCGTGGTGGTCGACGAATTCGCCGACATGATGATGATCGTCGGCAAGAAGGTCGAAGAACTGATCGCGCGTATCGCCCAAAAGGCGCGGGCGGCAGGTATCCACTTGATCCTTGCGACCCAGCGTCCGTCGGTGGACGTGATCACCGGCCTGATCAAGGCCAACATCCCCACGCGCATGGCGTTCCAGGTGTCGAGCAAGATCGACTCGCGGACCATCATCGACCAGGGCGGCGCCGAGCAATTGCTGGGTCACGGTGACATGTTGTACATGCCACCGGGTACCAGCCTGCCGATCCGGGTTCACGGTGCGTTCGTTTCCGACGATGAGGTTCACCGCGTGGTCGAGGCCTGGAAACTGCGCGGCGCGCCGGAATACAACGACGACATCCTCAACGGTGTCGAAGAGGCCGGCAGCGGCTTTGAAGGCAGCAGCGGTGGCGGCGACGGCGATGATCCCGAGGCCGACGCGCTGTATGACGAAGCAGTGCAGTTCGTCCTGGAAAGCCGTCGCGCGTCCATCTCCGCGGTACAGCGTAAGCTGAAGATCGGCTACAACCGCGCCGCGCGCATGATCGAAGCCATGGAAATGGCCGGGGTCGTGACGTCCATGAACACCAACGGTTCGCGTGAAGTCCTGGCCCCTGGCCCGGTACGCGACTGACCCGATACTGAAAAGGGGTGGCGCCCCAAGGCGCTGCCCGCACTCCCACGAATGTTATGAGGACTCCCATGCGTCTGATCCGCATGCTGTTGCTGCCGGTACTGGCTTTGAGCACGCTCTCGGCCCACGCCGATGACAAGGACGTGGCACGCCTGACCCAATTGCTGGAAAAATCCCAGACCCTGACCGCGCGCTTCTCCCAACTGACCCTGGATGGCACCGGTACCCAATTGCAGGAAACTGCCGGCGAGATGTCGCTGCAGCGCCCTGGCCTGTTCTATTGGCACACCAATGCGCCTGCCGAGCAGACCATGGTCTCCGACGGTAAAAAGGTCACCCTGTGGGACCCGGACCTGGAACAGGCCACCATCAAGAATCTCGATCAACGCCTGACCCAGACGCCAGCGCTGCTGCTGTCCGGTGACGTGTCGAAGATCAGCCAGAGCTTCGATATCAGCGCCAAGGAAGCCGGTGGCGTGATCGACTTCACCTTGAAGCCCAAGACCAAGGACACCCTGTTCGACAGCCTGCGCCTGTCGTTCCGCAATGGCCTGGTCAATGACATGCAACTGATCGACAGTGTCGGCCAGCGCACCAATATCCTGTTCACCGGGGTGAAGGCTAACGAGCCGATCCCGGCATCGAAGTTCAAGTTCGACATTCCCAAGGGTGCCGATGTAATCCAGGAATAAAACGCGAAACCCCTGTAGGAGCGAGCATGCTCGCGATGAACTCAAGGACACCGTTGGGTGTCAGGTTGCCAGCGTTATCGTTGACGACCATCGCGAGCATGCTCGCTCCTACAGTGGGGACGGTGTTCAATTGAGGTTTCGGAAATAGTGATGGACCTGTTTCGCAGCACCCCGATCGCCCAACCCTTGGCCGCCCGCTTGCGCGCGACCAACCTGGACGAGTACGTCGGTCAGGAACACGTGCTCGCTCGCGGCAAGCCCTTGCGCGAAGCGTTGGAGCAGGGTGCCCTGCATTCGATGATTTTCTGGGGACCGCCAGGCGTAGGCAAGACCACCCTGGCGCGATTGCTCGCGGAAGTATCGGAGGCGCATTTCGAAACGGTGTCGGCAGTGCTCGCCGGCGTGAAGGAGATTCGCCAGGCGGTGGAAATCGCCAAGCAGCAGGCCGCGCAGTACGGCCGACGCACGATCCTGTTCGTCGACGAAGTGCACCGCTTCAACAAGTCCCAGCAGGATGCGTTCCTGCCGTATGTTGAAGACGGCACCCTAATTTTTATCGGCGCGACCACGGAAAACCCCTCGTTCGAACTCAACAACGCCTTGCTGTCGCGCGCACGAGTCTATGTGCTCAAGAGCCTCGACGAAGCCGCCTTGCGCAAACTGGTGCACCGCGCGCTGACCGAAGAGCGTGGCCTGGGCAAGCGCAACCTGACCCTCAGCGATGAGGGCTTCCAGATGCTGTTGTCGGCCGCCGATGGCGATGGCCGGCGCTTGCTCAATCTGCTGGAAAACGCCTCGGACCTGGCCGAAGACAACAGCGAGATCGGCATCGATCTGCTGCAAAGCCTGCTCGGTGATACCCGCCGGCGCTTCGACAAGGGTGGCGAAGCGTTCTACGACCAGATCTCCGCGCTGCACAAATCCGTGCGTGGTTCCAACCCCGACGGCGCGTTGTACTGGTTCGCGCGCATGATCGATGGCGGTTGCGATCCGTTGTACCTGGCCCGGCGCGTGGTGCGCATGGCCAGCGAAGATATCGGCAATGCCGACCCGCGTGCGCTTAGCCTGTGCCTGGCGGCGTGGGAAGTGCAGGAGCGCCTCGGTAGCCCCGAAGGCGAGCTGGCGGTCGCGCAGGCCATTACTTATCTGGCGTGCGCGCCGAAAAGCAACGCGGTGTACATGGGCTTCAAGACCGCGCTACGTGCCGCCGCCGAGCATGGCTCGCTGGAAGTGCCGCTGCACCTGCGCAATGCGCCGACCAAGCTGATGAAGCAGCTCGGTTATGGCGACGAATACCGTTATGCCCACGACGAACCTGATGCCTACGCCGCCGGAGAAGACTATTTCCCGGAAGAACTTGACCCGATCCCGTTTTACCAGCCAGTGCCCCGTGGCCTGGAGCTGAAGATTGGCGAAAAGCTCAATCACCTGGCGAAACTAGACCGATTAAGCCCCCGGCAGCGGAGAAAATAGTGCTCCCCTTGATCCTTGCGGTTTCCGCCGGCGGTGTAGCCGGCACCTT
Organism: Pseudomonas sp. G5(2012); assembly: GCF_000408945.1. NCBI lineage: Bacteria > Pseudomonadati > Pseudomonadota > Gammaproteobacteria > Pseudomonadales > Pseudomonadaceae > Pseudomonas > Pseudomonas sp. G5(2012). Next base: position 3,044 of record NZ_APIO01000082.1, on the reverse strand, counting down.
GTTACGCTTTGCCACGGGCAACTGGATCAACGCTAATTGGCCGCGGCACTTCTATACCGCGACGCTGGCCGTTAATATCGTCGGCTGTTTGCTGATCGGCGTTTTATACGGTCTGTTTTTGCTACGCCCGGAGGTGCCCATCGAGGTGCGTGCCGGGTTGATCATCGGCTTCCTCGGGGGGCTGACGACTTTTTCATCCTTTTCACTGGATACGGTGCGCCTGCTGGAAAGCGGGCAGGTGCCGCTAGCCCTGGGCTATGCTGCCATCAGCGTATTCGGCGGGCTGCTCGCCACCTGGGCTGGCCTGTCCTTGACCAAACTTTGATAACGAGAGACCGACATGCTCGATTCCAAACTGTTACGTAGCAACCTTCAGGACGTAGCGGACCGCCTGGCATCCCGTGGCTTTACCCTGGATGTCGCGCGCATCGAAGCGCTGGAAGAACAGCGCAAGACCGTCCAGACCCGCACCGAAGCACTGCAGGCTGAACGTAACGCGCGCTCCAAATCCATCGGTCAGGCCAAGCAGCGCGGCGAAGACATCGCCCCGTTGATGGCCGACGTCGAGCGCATGGCGGGCGAGTTGAGTGCCGGTAAATCCGAACTGGACTCGATCCAGACCGAGCTGGACTCGATCGTGCTCGGCATTCCCAACTTGCCACACGAATCGGTGCCGATTGGCGACGACGAAGACGGCAACGTCGAAGTGCGCCGCTGGGGCACGCCGACCGCGTTCGATTTCCCGGTACAGGACCACGTCGCCCTGGGCGAAAAATTCGGCTGGCTCGACTTCGAGACCGCTGCCAAGCTGTCCGGCGCTCGTTTCGCCCTGCTGCGCGGCCCGATCGCGCGCCTGCACCGCGCCCTGGCGCAGTTCATGATCAACCTGCACGTTACCGAGCACGGCTACGAAGAGGCCTACACGCCTTATCTGGTCCAGGCTCCGGCGCTGCAGGGCACTGGTCAACTGCCGAAGTTCGAAGAAGATCTGTTCAAGATCGCGCGCGAAGGCGAAGCCGACCTGTACCTGATCCCGACCGCCGAAGTGTCGCTGACCAACATTGTCGCCGGCGAAATCGTCGATTCGAAACTGCTGCCGATCAAGTTCGTTGCCCACACGCCGTGCTTCCGCAGTGAAGCCGGTGCGTCGGGTCGCGATACCCGCGGCATGATCCGCCAGCATCAGTTCGACAAGGTCGAGATGGTCCAGATCGTCGAACCGTCGACTTCGATGGAAGCGCTTGAGGGCCTGACCGCCAACGCCGAGAAAGTCCTGCAACTGCTGGAGTTGCCTTACCGCACCATCGCGCTGTGCACCGGCGACATGGGCTTCAGCGCGGTCAAGACCTACGACCTGGAAGTGTGGATTCCGAGCCAGGACAAATACCGTGAAATCTCGTCGTGCTCCAACTGCGGCGATTTCCAGGCCCGTCGTATGCAAGCGCGTTTCCGTAACCCGGAAACCGGCAAGCCGGAACTGGTACACACTCTGAACGGTTCCGGCCTGGCGGTCGGTCGTACCCTGGTGGCGGTGCTGGAAAACTACCAGCAGGCCGACGGTTCGATCCGTGTGCCTGAGGTGCTCAAGCCGTACATGGGTGGCCTTGAGGTCATCGGCTAAATGAACTATCTGCCGCTGTTCCATAACCTTCGCGGCAGTCGTGTGTTGGTCGTCGGCGGGGGGGAAATTGCCTTGCGCAAATCCCGCCTGCTGGCCGATGCCGGTGCGCTGCTGCGGGTGGTCGCACCTGAAATCGAAACCCAGTTGCGCGAGCTGGTCAGCGCCAGCGCTGGCGAGTGCCTGACGCGCGGTTACCTCGAGTCGGACCTGGACGGTTGTGCGCTGATCATTGCGGCCACCGACGACGAAACGCTCAATGCACAGGTGTCTGCCGATGCCCATCGGCGTTGCGTGCCGGTCAATGTGGTGGACGCGCCGGCCTTGTGCAGCGTGATCTTCCCGGCCATTGTCGACCGTTCGCCGCTGATCATTGCCGTGTCCAGCGGTGGCGACGCGCCGGTGCTGGCGCGATTGATCCGCGCCAAGATCGAAACCTGGATTCCTTCGACCTATGGTCAACTGGCTGGTCTGGCGGCACGTTTCCGTCACCAGGTGAAAAAACTGTTCCCGGACGTGCAGCAACGTCGTGCGTTCTGGGAAGACGTGTTCCAGGGTCCGATTGCCGACCGGCAACTGGCCGGGCAGGGCGGGGAAGCCGAGCGATTGCTGCAGGCGAAGATTGCTGGAGAGGCGCCGGTAGCCACCGGTGAGGTGTATCTGGTGGGCGCCGGTCCCGGTGATCCGGACCTGCTGACGTTCCGCGCCTTGCGCCTGATGCAGCAAGCCGACGTGGTGTTGTACGACCGCTTGGTGGCACCAGCGATTATCGAGTTGTGCCGTCGTGATGCCGAGCGCGTGTATGTCGGCAAGCGCCGCGCCGATCACGCCGTGCCGCAGGACCAGATCAACCAGCAACTGGTCGACCTGGCGAAGCAAGGCAAGCGTGTGGTGCGGTTGAAGGGCGGCGATCCGTTCATCTTCGGGCGTGGCGGTGAAGAGATCGAAGAATTGGCGGCCCATGGCATCCCGTTCCAGGTCGTACCGGGCATCACGGCGGCCAGCGGTTGTGCTGCTTATGCCGGGATTCCGCTGACACACCGCGATTACGCGCAGTCGGTGCGGTTCATTACCGGTCACCTGAAGGACGGCTCCACCGATCTGCCGTGGGCCGACTTGGTCGCGCCAGCGCAAACACTGGTGTTCTACATGGGACTGGTGGGCTTGCCGAGCATCTGTGAGCAGTTGATCAAGCACGGTCGCGGGGCGGATACCCCGGCGGCGTTGATCCAGCAGGGCACTACGGTCAATCAGCGGGTGTTTACCGGCACTCTGGCGGACCTGCCACGGCTGGTGGCGGAGCATGAAGTGCATGCGCCGACGCTGGTGATCGTGGGAGAAGTGGTGCAACTGCGCGAGAAACTGGCGTGGTTTGAAGGGGCTCAGGCGCAAGTCTGAATCTCTGCAACCGATCGTTCCCACGCTC
>NZ_APIO01000081.1:0-11625 GCF_000408945.1 Pseudomonas sp. G5(2012) | reverse complement strand
TTTTTCAGAGTTTCCCTAGATACGCCAAGGCGTCCTTTACGTTAATGCTAGGTGCGCCGCTATTCTCAAGTCGTTTGCGGGCTATGTTTGCACCAGTCGATCTCAGTCCGTGCGGATGAATCCGCGTTGAGAATTTAGGTAGGCCGAGGCAGGCTGCGACGGTTCGAAGAACCGTGTTTACGGTCCGAGCAGACAATCGTCGACCATCACGAGAGCTTACAAAAAGGGCAGTGCAAGGCCTTCTGGGTTTGAGAAGCTTTGCGCGATGATCGGAGATATATTCGTTCAGGCTCGCGGCTAGCGAAGCGCTTATTGGGACTACCCTTCCGCGTGTCTTAAGGCTTGCCCCGTCTTTTCTTCGCTCCCTGTTGATATCGCTTGGGCGTTTGATGCGGATGGTTGGAGAGGGTCCAAGATCAACGTCGTTCAATTCTATGAGAACCAACTCGCCACGCCTGGCAAGTGTTTCAAGCATAACCAAAAACAGGCAGTGATTACGGGCCTGTGTTTGTACGCTCTTAAAGGGGTTTCTCGAGTCACCTGGACTTAACACGCTTTTGAGTAAAGCTTGCTCATCTGAATCAAGCGGGGTAGCAGGGAGCGATGGCTCTGATTGCTGCGCGATCTTAATGACTTTTTTGTGAAGGTTTCGGAGATTCTTATTTTTGTTTTTCTCAGCTTGACTTTGCTCCAGTAGGCTAAGTCGATTGAGCTCTACGTAATGCTCAAAAGAGAAGTCTATGAATGATTTGATGGATTCGAGCCGTCGCGCGCATGTCGATTGGCTGGCTTCCGCACCGCGGTTGGTGGAGCAGAGGCGTTCGGCCAGCGAGGTCAGCTCGGTTGAACTGAAGACCGCCAAGCGCTCAAGTTTTCCCTCCAGTGGGGAACCTCGGCTGAGAGCCCACTCATACGCGATAGCAACGTCACGAAGGTAGTTTTCGACGGTGTTGAGGCGTGATTTTTGAAGCAAATCCTCGGCCCAGAGGTTTGCTAAAATTACCGGAACTCCGTCCACCAGAAGGTACGGTCTGAGGCCGCTGGAGGCAGTACGGATCATTCGGATTTCGCAGAAAGGGACGTCTGGCATCGGTAGCTCCAGCTCTGCAACGTTTCAACGCATATACCATAAGCGTGGCTATTTCAAAGGACGGAGCACAGAGCCATTTCTGCAACATCCTGACCCGTCCAAGTCAGAGCTCAGCAGGTTGTTTACCGCTACCGAGCACGCACGTTTGAAGGGGATTCCGCCATCTATGGTGGATGGGTTGTCAGAAACGACTGCTCATGAGGTCCTCGGTCAATCGGTCGTGTATCCCGTGTTTCAGGCGGTTGGTGAAGCACTGGGTATGGCATTGAGTAACCAGGTTATCAATCCTGTTTACTCAGCTCTCCAGGAGGAGGGGATCAACAGCTACTGCATGCAGGTCTGTGGGGGCGGAGTGTGTGGAATCGGTCCGGTATGTCATATGGGAATCGATACCACCACCAACCTTCCACCGAAGTACGTCAGTGGGCAGCAGACCGAGCTTGCGATGTCGGTGTAGGCAAGGTGTCCAAAACTTTCCCCAGGGGGCGGCATGCCTCTTGGGGAGGTGTTTGGTGTTTCAGTCTGGGTGGTTAACGGCACTCGGAGACTGTAGGTCTCGTTTGAACGGATAACGCTGTAATTGTTTATCAACCCTGGCGGGCAGGTTCCCCGTCAGGGGCACATGTTCGCCTCGATCAGAGGTGCCATGTGATGAATGTAATTTGCCAGGCCGCGAGGATGATGGGGAATCGTAAAATCGTTCGAAAGGGGACTGCAAAGACCTCTGAATGCACGATTTTTCTGTGGGAGCTCGATGATGGAAATTCACTTGAGCTTCTGCGTAATGAGGCACCCACGGCGACTGCGCACTTTGTCAGTGTCAGGGAGAGGACGGAAAGGTTTAACGACCTGCTCCAGTACTACGAACGGCACGCCAAAGTCTTCAGCCCCGACCGCTATCTGGCGGCGTGACACAGCGACTCTTCGATCGTCCCTAACTCGGGGCGGTCGAAGTTCTCGCGCTACCAGGTAGGATTAATTTGTCGTATATTCACCGTGCATCTCCACCGGATGCTTCGGAATACAGCTGACCCTTCAGCACCTCTATTGACTCCCTCTCGTTTCTCGACTGCTTTCCCAAGCTGTGTTTGCGAAAGCAATTGATTCTTCACCCCCTGATGTCAGGAGGTGAGATGCCCAGTTGGTGGTTTACCAGCAATCACAATCCCTTAAGGGGCTTCAAGCCCCTACCAGGGGCATGGCCTCGCTCGCTCATGGAGTTCGCTATGCAAAATGTCTCTTACCACTGTGCTTTTACAGCCGACAAAATCAAAGTGACTTTGAAGGTTGACGCGTCTGATATGAAGAACGCGGTTTCGCTGTTCTTCACATCATCCATGGGTCTCTGTCTAATGCAGCAGTACGGCATTGGCACTGATATCCGAGGCGCGATCCCATCCACGGATTCGCTCGTGGTCACGCTTCAGGAGCAGGGATGGGCATTGTCTGTGTCGCCTGCAGAGTTTGAGCCTGTTCCCACAGTTGTAGTGCGTCGCACAACCAATGATGAAATCCTCGTCGAGAGCAATCATGCTGTCCGGATGCTCTATCTCGAGGATGACAAATCTGGGGATTGGGATCCTGATGACAGCAACTGTGTGACGCTGGCTAACACGGAATTGTGGCTAACGCGCTTTGATGTTTCACCCACGGATCTGGGGCCTGTACTGGCTGATCTTGAAATCGGGATTATCGCCTGAGCATTTTGGCTCTTGCGGACCTTAAACAAACTTTTAACCCATTGGGGGCGATCCCCTTATGGGGGGAGCCTCCATCGCTACCGGAGGCTCCACAATGTTTATCGAATCGGTCGACAACCCTAATGTTTTTCAGTTGCTCGGAGACACCGTCACGGCCGATGAAATCATCGAGGCCGCGAAGGAGATCATCAACAAGCGATTTGCAAAGGGTGCTCGCTTTGACAGTCCGGATCGCGCTCGGCATTTCTTCAAGTTCAAGCTGGGCGAGAAAGACCGCGAGGTCTTTGGCGTTGCATACCTGGATGCCCAGCACCGGCTCATTGCGTTTGAAGAGCTCTTCGCCGGCGGCCATCAGCATGTAGGTGTCCATCCTGGCGTAGTTGCCAAACGCGCACTGCAGCACAATGCCCCAAAGGTGATTCTGGCGCACAACCACCCCAGTGGTGATTGCAGCCCCTCGCCTGAGGACCTCACCATGACGGAATCTCTGAAGCAGGCCTTGATGCTTGTGGAGGTGACGCTCATAGACCACATCATCGTCGGCAAGCAGTGCTACAGCATGTGCGACAACGGTCAGATCTAAATTCTCCCCATCGGGTGCATCACATCCCGGTTGGGTTTCGTCCGGTACCTACCGGCTAGCTGTCTGATATGTCTCGCACCGCCCTTGGAAGTCCTGGGGCGGTGTAGAGACCGCTTCGGCAAGAGCATTGCTCAAGCGGTTTCACTCGAACCAATGTTGGTTCGAATTGAAAGCAGCTGCACTACTGTAGCATTAAATCAAACCGGCGGGGTTTAGCTCCCTGTCGGGGGTTAGCTCCGCCTCAACCCGGAGTTAAACCTATGAAAAAAAATCTTGGCATCATTGGTGAGTTCCTTGGCCACTTGGCCATGGGAGTCATTTTGTTTTCCCTGCTCGTGCTCGCGAGCCTTTTGATCTCGACCCTTACCAGTTGGGTGGGGGGCTTCGAGGCCGGTAAGGACCTGGTCCCAGTTCTGAAACTCTTGGAACATGTGATCTTGTACAGCGACTGCGTGTTCTTGGGCTGGTGGACGATCTATTCGACCTACCACGCCAGCAAGGCCCTTCTGGCCTGAACCGTTACTAACGGGGCGGCCTGGGGCATGCCCTTATGCAAACAGGAAAACTATTGGAGATGGCTATGAATGCATTCATTCGTGGCTTCAAGCGCGGTGTACAAGAAACCCTTCAAGGCTTTTGGGCACCCGCTGTAGCGTTATGGGATTTGCTAAGTACCACTACGGATAAATTAACCGGCGATGTAACGAAGCAAGATCGGTAGCCTTCCTGTTCCATGAAGCGACCATCCAGCATCAATAGGTGGTCGCGGCCCCTCACTATGCGGTGAGGGCCATATCACCACTCGGGGTTTACCCCTGGGTGGTTGATTCAATGACGACGCTGAGAGGCTTCGGCCTTTAGGCAATAAATTCACTAATCAAACCCCGCCGGGAACATGCCCCCGCGTTGGGGACATGCCCGGCTCCTTTTGGAGCGCGACATGAATAATCAAAACAACCTGGTCGGAAACGAGCGATTGGACCTTCAGATGGCGGCGGCGCCATCGCCGTTGGACCTGCTTAAGGTCGCTGTTGACGCAGGTTTGACGTTTGCTGATTGCGAAAACTATTTTGGTGTTGATTCAAGCACAAACCCTTTCGCAAAAGCCGCGCAAGCGATCTATGCAGATCGGAGCGATAACGACATCGAAATATGCGAGAGGACGGTTATCTCCCGCTGTGAGTACGGGGCTTTTGTAGGAGCTCGCGTCTTTGTGCGGGATGAGCAGGCCGGGTTGCCCGACATTATCGAGTTGATCGATGGGCTGGTGCGACACTTTCACACGAAACTTGGACCTGAGCTCTCACAGAGTTGCCCGGTCCAACACGGCAAGGTTGGGATGATCGAAGACTTGTTTACCAATCACGGTGATGAGATCGAATCCCTTTCTGGCAATGCTCCTGAGTCCATCCCCAAAGCAAGGTTCGTGTTCGCCGGAATTGTTGAAGAGAACTACACCTCTGAGATCATTCTTAACCTTGTTCGAATGGGGGAAAACTCTGGCTTTGATCCCGACCAGTGCGAAGCAATTCGCAACTGGCTCGAACACAAAGGCAAGCTTCTGGATGCGCAACTGGGAACTGTCCATGTGGCATAAAAACCCGCCTGCAGGGTGCCTAAAGATGTGTTTGTTCACGATGACCGTAATGGAATTCGTGTTCGCGCTGAGTCCATATAGGACGAAGCAGTAAAGGTGCAGCTGATCCCTTAATTTCAGCAATCCAGCAACCGCGGGGAGCCTCTATCCCTGCGGGGTAGGGCCTCCCGCACACAAAAGGAGTGTCCCTCATGGAGAACCAAAATAGCTCTCCGCATCAGAAACCCTGGTATGCGCCGTTGGTGCATTTCCTCGCTCACACGGTTGTGGGTTCCGGCATTTTCATAATAATTGCCACGCCTTCCGTATTTCTCGGATGGCTTGTCCACAAACTTCGTGAGTACCACGTCGCCGAGTTCACGCTCAGCGTTCTTACGTTCCTCGAGCACGCGATCCTGGTGGTCGATGCGCTTACCTTTCTGTCGTTCCTGGGCTTTACCTCGTGGGCTGCAGTCAAGGAGATGAGACAAAATGGGCATTAATAGCGGTAATAAAAGTTCCCTGGTTGAGCACTGCCTAACTGAGTTTGTGAAGGCAGCTCAGCAGGCCCCCGCCATCTATTTTGCTCCCGTTCGTGGGGCGATATCGGGTGTTATCTTTCAGTGGCGAAAGCTGCAGGCTCGTGACTCCGATGGTGGGACCCCAAAAGCGGCCTAATTCGCTTTGAACAGAGACCGATCAAGGTATATGCTGAATTCATGTAACGCGAGGAGCTGACCATGATTCGCAAACACCTTGTAGGTTTCATCAAAGGTTTCAAAGCTGAGTTCGTTGTTGCGGCGAAAGCTGCGCCGGCGATCTTTTTCGCTCCTCTCGTTGGGGCGATTAAGGAAGTCAGGAACCAAGCGAATAAAGGTCTTTAACTGTTGTCCTCGCCCCTCTTGTAAAAGAGGGGCGCTTCCGAATCTCTCCCGGTCTGGGGAGAGTGTTCGGTTTGGAGAACCTCCTCTAACGAGGCGAGTCTCTCAACCGAATCCACCTGCGAACAATGCGTTTCCAGGACGATAGTCAGCTGCAACTCTATGCAGCATCACCTTGGCACTCGCCATTCAACCCATTGGGACAATCGCTCCCGATCGGGAATGTTGTCTCTAACCACTGGAGGCAACATGAATATTTCACAACAGCTCGTGGCAGCTGGTTTCAATAAGGTCGCTCAGTCACTTCCTTTTCGTATGGAGCGCATGCGCTCAAATGGAATCGAATGTGATGAGGCGTCGTTGTTGACGACGATTGAGCGCGACGAGTTTCGCTCAATCAAATGCAGGATGCGTCTGGCAAAGGTCACCACGTTCGCTGAGCTCGAAGAGCACGGTCGACTGGTTACTTTGCTGGCGAGTTTCACTACTGAATCCAGAACGTGGCTTATGAAGCTACCGCTGTTGCGACTGCAAATCATGATGGACGCAGTCGAAGCATCCTGGTGATCCTACTTGCCACATCTGTGGCGTAACGCTGCATATGCAGCAAACCCCGTCGGGTTCTTTTCCCGATAGGGGAGAGGCCTCGACTTTCGTGTTGGAGGCTTCATGAACAATTTTCCGGTTTCTCAGATTTCCAATAACCCAGCGCTGGTTCTCTCGCATTTCAACGAGATCATCGAGCGCAGAAAAGCGGCACTCTTTCCTGAAGGTGCCCATGATGGTGTTACGGAAGTTCTGCTACTGGACAGGAGGGACCGTCCTCTCTACCTGGCGTCTCAAGTTGACGTTACTCAGCAAGAGATTGAAGCCAGCTACTGTGAGCGCGGGATCACCACCACGGCGCATCTTCGTGAATTCATTCAACTGGTTCACGAAATCTCGGCAGCATGTTCAACGATTGCTGCTTCGGAGCTTCGCTCGTATCACCTGGACTTGCTCCGGGCGATGAGGGACGAGATGGTTCAGAAACGTGCGTAGGTGATTGGAGCAGGGGGGATTCCTCCCTGCTTCCATCTCAAAATGCCGAGTGCTATATTTCAACCAGCTGTGATCAGCATCCTCTCGGCCAGCAGGCCACCGACCGACCTCAAGGGTTGTTTCGGAAAGCTCCAGTTTTCCCAAGCAAAGATTCTTCCTATCGCTCTGTTGCGATCGGAGAAGGCGTTAGCTGCGCGTCCCTAAAGCAGCATCAACATTGGCCATTCTGGCTAACCCACCCTGCAGGGGTTTCTCCTTGTAGGGGAGACCTTGCACTAAAACTAAAATTGAGGTGCAACATGTCTGACTTACTGAATCTCGTGATCATCATCGTCGACTTCGTATTCGACGTTATTTGATTAACGCGGCCCTGTGCCAGGCGCTCGCCGGACATTGGGTCTAATCCTGTCGTAACACCGTTGTTCCAACCATTCTGGTGGGGTCCTTCCCCACTCGGGGTGGGCATCTCACCTCCATTCTGGAGGTACTTCTATGATTTCTTCGCCTGCAAAGCCGATTGGAGCTTTATCACTGTTCGGCTGTAGCACGTCGTATGTGACGCGGGGTGACCTGGTTGTGAAGATGGAGCCACGTGTATGAGTAATGCACAGAAGCCCCTCCCGTCACCACCAAAGCCCCACGCCAAAAATCGGGTTGCTCACTATCAAGAGGCTCTCAGCGATGAAAGCTTTGTCAGCATGATGAGCAGCATTTGCGGCTTACCGATCAAACAGAAGGATGGGACCAAGAAATGAAGTCCTACCCCCGTTTGGTCGCGCTACTCCGCGAGACTATGACACTCACTACCGGTGAGGCTGAAGCATTGACGCGTGGCGTCGAAGCAGAAGCCGTGTCCCGCTGTGGAGGTATTGCGAACGTCGTTCGCCGTGCCTTCGCACTTCGACACTATGCAGCACTGCGTGCACTGCTCGCTCGTTACCCGAATGCTCGAGACAAGACTGCTTTCGCCATCGATACCGGCTTCACCGGCAAGCGCCGTGTGCTGGTGGATGATGGGAAGGTTGTTTCCCACGGCCATCTGGCCTGGGATGTCTTTCTCACTCGAATTAGAACGAAGCAAATCCACTGATTGACCAAACCCTATCGGGGCCTACATGCCCCAATAGGGGTAGTGGGCTCCAATTACCGGAGTCCCTTTATGTCTACTAACCACGCAATCAAAACCCTGATGCAGCGCTACCTGGTGTTAAACGGCTACCCAGCTGAGAACGTCGATTTTTCGTTGAGCTGTTGTCAGGGCGATGGTGCAAGTTTCACTGGTGAGTTGGATGTGAAGCGTCTTGCTTCGCGTCTTGTTCCGGATGTTTCTTCGACTGTCTGGGATGGCCTGGTGCTATCCGAAAAACTGGAGATCACCCGGGACTCTGGAATGCGCTACGTACATGAACGATCGACCTCCCTGAGTATCGATCCAGTTTACGTCGAGCTCACTCCAGCTTATGAACTAGGTGGACCCGCTCAAAAGGTTGCTCTTCATCGACTGGTCGCTGCGCTTGCCGATGATGTTGTGGCCACCGGTTCGGAGCTTGCGCACCGAGGGTACAAACTCCTCGATGCGTATGTCTCCGAAAAGACAAAGCTGCGCACCTTTCAAACTTCCAACTTTCGGGTTGATGTTTTTAAGTGCCCGGATGACTTCGATGTCTTTGAAACCGAGGAAGAGCTCGTCTACCTCGACCAAACCATCCAGCAAATCATGGATGGGGAGATCGAATGCTTCAGCCTCAAAGTCACCGTCACCATGCTAGATGATGACGGCGACGATATCGCTTCACTGGCTGAGCTTGATATCTACGGGTTCAGTCGTGATCCCTCGATCAAGGGGCTCTGTACAGACACACGTGATGTTGTGCGCGAGGCGATTGCTGAAGCGCGCGATACCTACTTGAAGCTGATGAAACCGCGGTTGCGGTTGGCAGCTTAACCACCCCTGGGGGGCTTTGCCCCCTCAAGGGGTGGAGTTCCTTCAGGTGTCCTATTCCCCCGGCTCGGGGCTTCCCCAAGCTCCCGTTTCGGTGGCTTGGGGAAGTCCCGAGTTGGGCTTACCTGGAGGTGCACTATGAGAAATTTGAAAGCCGAAGTTGTACGTAATGCGGCGAAGCTTAAAGGCTGGGATGTGATTTTGAGGGACTTGTGCCCTGAGATCGATTCCCGAGCGTTTGATAAACCAGGTCGACACACCAAGTGCCCTGTCCATGGGGTAGCTGGTCGTGGCGGCGATGGGTTCAAGTTCTTCCGTAAGGATTTTCAAGACTCTGGCGGCGGTATGTGCAACACCTGTGGAACGTACCCCGATGGATTCAGCTTGCTGATGTGGGTGAAGAACTACGGATTTGCAGATGCTGTGGCCGACGTTGGTGACTTCCTGGGAATTCGCTCGACTGAAGATGAGAATCAGCAGGAGAAGGTAAACCGGGCCAACGAGCAGGCGCTCGCGGCTCGTCGGAAAGAACTTGAGGAAAGAGAGGCTGCTTCAAACCTCTATCACAGCAAAAAACTCAATGAGCTATGGAAGGGCAGTATCCCGCTCACGCATGCAGATGCTGAGCCGGCCCGACTGTATTTGGCCAGCCGCAAGATTCTCTGTTGGGATCGTGAGGGTGTCGAAAGGGTGGTTCGGTTTCATCCGAGCCTCTCGAGCTACAACGAGGATGGTGAGTTCGAAGGTGATTTTCCCGGCATTGTCGCGAAAGTTACTAAGGCAGGGCTCCCTATCACGCTCCACCGGTACTTTCTAACCCAGAAGGGTCTGAAAGCACCCGTCCAGAGTGCCAAGAAAATGTGCATGTATCCTACCGACAAGCTTGTTACTGGCGGTGGCATTTTTGTGGGGGCTTGGGACAAGGAGGAAATTGATGTTTGTGAGGGGCTGGAAACAGCTTGGGCAATAGAAACCGGTACCAACTTCGCTGTGCAGGTTCACTCACTGGTGAATGCAACGTTGTTGGAGGGTTTCGAGCCTGGCCCTCGCACAAAACGCGTCAGGATCTGGATCGATAAGGACCGTTCCGGTCGCGGTGAAGAGGCTGGCATGAACCTTAAAAAGCGTCTCTGGGAGAAGGGTATCCAAGCTCAGATACTGACTCCGTCATTGCCGCTGTTGGAAGGCGAAAAGTCAGTCGACTGGAATGATGTGCTGGTGCAGCTTGGATGCATGGGGTTCCCACAGATGAGGAGGGCGGCTTGATGAGCGTCACATCTTATCTGTATGACCCGGTGCGTATTGTCACCTCGCCAGGCGCCAATGCCCTCGACCCATTCTCACCGCCCAGCGGTTTTAGTGGGAGCGCAGGGGATTACCGATTGCTGTTGGTAAGCCGGTACCGGGTACCGGCGTCACGTCGGTACATCATGGCCCATGCAAAGTCCCTTCAAGATGGACTCAACGTCATCTTTGAAGGGCCATACACAATGGAGGCTGCCGACATTCTCGAAAAGATTGTCGCAAGCGACCGCATGCAAGAAACCAAAAGGGCCAGCTAATTTAGCTGGCCCTTTTTTTATGGCCATGAGATCGATCAGGAGTCGGGTAGAATTGTCCGCTTGCATTCCAGTAAGACGTGCGAGTCTTCAAGCATCGCAATCGAGATCCGAACAATGACATTCAAAGTGGTCAAGCTCAGCACCTCAACAACAGCTACGCCAGGCCTGTACCAGGTCAAGTTCAATGGCGACGATCGTTTTTTCCGCACTGTGGATGTCCACGTCTCTAAAGACCTCGGGCCCAATGCCCTGGACTTCGTAGAACTATATGGCGCTTGGTGCTGCCTGATCTGGCTGGAGCTCGCTGGGTCAAATCGAACCTCACGGAATTTGAAGCTCGTGGTTTCCCGTGGCGCTGTAAAGCGCCTCCTGCTGGTGACCAGTTCCAAAGAGGAGCTCTACCAGTACGCATACGCCCTTCGGACACAACTCCTCGGTCTGGACAACATCTCAGTCGAGAAAGGGGAGGACTGGGTCGCGCTGGAGCATCCAGGCATCAGCGTGAAGTGGGACGGCGAGCCACCGCCACAGCCTTTCGTCGATAATCCTACGTTTGGCCGCATCTACCTCACGTACCATGCAGTTATCGAGTACCTGGATGAAACGAAGGGCGAGTGTAAGCTCGACAACGTTTTTTCGAGGCTGGCCCGGATCGTTCGGGAGGCGGACAGGGTAAAAACGCTGACTGCGAAGCAGGAGAAAGACAAGGCTCGCCGCTATGGTGAGCAGCAAAAGGGTGTGAGAAATCTTGGTACCGCGTCGGGCTGGCAAATAACTACTCGACCGACCACTGACGGGAAGGGCCTTATTGCTATGACGGTTTTTCAGCGAGTCGAGTAATGGGTTAGCGATGGAGAGGGTGATGGCGTACGTTGCGCGGGTGAGATCTGAGCTTTTGGCGCTGTTGAGATCAGTAGATCAGGACGGCTGGGAGCAAGCAAAGAATCTTTCCCGGGATGACGTCGTGAGCTTTTTGGTTTCAAGACCTCATATCATGCAAGGAATCTCGTACCAGATCTTGGGGGAGGCCGGGTTCGGGGAGGGGGCGTATCTTCAGAACTCGCGCGACGGTGAGGTCTACCGGCTGATTCGGTGTCAGGTCTCCTTCGATGAACGTGGTCTGCCGTTGACGGTTGGACTGATTGGCGTAAAAAATGGGCTCGATAATAGCCACGCCAACTTCATCGGACGGATTGATGAGTTCACGAGCATGGAAACTGGGCTTCAAATTTTGGGATCGGAAATTCTAG
>NZ_APIO01000080.1:0-11781 GCF_000408945.1 Pseudomonas sp. G5(2012) | reverse complement strand
CGAGCATGCTCGCGATGGAGGCTCAGGCACCGCGGGGTGTCAGGTGGCCAGCGTTTTCGTTCACGACCATCGTCGGAACGCCGCCCGGAGCATGCTCGCTCCTACACGGGACGGGTTCACGGATTGACCTGGTAACCCTTCCCCTGCAAGCAACTGGTATACGCCGTCGAGGTGGTCGCCGCGTTGGTTTTCTCCTGCGCCCGACGCTCCTGGCGCTGGCGCGAGCCGCCGACCACGGCGCCCGCCGCCGCCGTTTCCTTGGCGCGGTTCTGCCGGTAGTCCTGCTTGGTATCGTCGTCGACACGATCATAGAACTCGTCATGCTGGCGGCCGCGTACCTGGGCCCCAGCCGCACCGGCTGCTGCGCCTACTGCGGCGCCCTTGAGCCGTCCGCCAGAGGGCGTGGACGTGGTTGAGGTACTACTGGCGGCGATGCTGTTGCATTCGTTGATGTCCAGTTGAGTCTGTTGCGAAGTCTGGCCCTTCAGCGGTACTACCGTCTGGGCCCATCCCTGGGCACTGCAAAATGACAGTGCGACGCACAGGCCGATGGGTGACAACCTTTTCATGATGATCTCCTGATGGGCGTGATTCACCCTGAAACAGTGTAGTTCACCCCTCCTCGCCCACCTCCATGACCAGACGATTATCCACCCAGCGCACCGGCACGGATTCCAGCGTCGCGCCTTGGCACGGCCCATCGATACAGTGCCCGTCTTCAAACCGAAACATCGCACTGTGATGCGCGCACATCAGCACCTGGCCGCGATAGGTGCAGAATTCCTGCGGGCGATAGTCCAGTGGCACGGAAAAATGCGGGCAGCGGTTGATGTACACCCACACCTGCTCGCCCTGGCGCACCGCGACGAGGCCGGCGGGATGCAGTTGCTGATGCTGCGGCAGCCCCAGGGCGCCGCCGTCGGTGATGTCTTCCCGTTGGCACAAGATGATGAGGGTCATGCTCAGCCCCGCCGTTCCGGATTGCCGAGACTCCAGTGCCAGGGACGAATCTGGATGCTCGAAAACAGCCCTGCCTGAACGTAGGGATCGTCCTGGATGAACGATTCCACCTCGGACAGGCTGCCGGCTTCGATCACCAGCAGCGTGCCATTCATCGCCAGGCCCGCGTCATCAAGGGTCGGGCCTCCCAGGCGCACGACCACGCGGTGTGCATCGGTCCCACGCAAATGCGCCTGGTGGCTGGGCCGTAAGCGTTGGCGCAGGGCCAGGGAATCCGGGTGATCGGTGGCGAATACGGCAAAAAACTGGCCCATGATTCACGCCGCCTCCATGACGAATTCGTAACAGGCACGCTTGAACGGCAATGGCATGCCGAACCGAGTGGACAGGTCATCGTGGCTCGTTCGATCCTCGTAGATCACCTGCAACGACTGTTTCACACCGAACACTGCATCTGACGCCAGGTACGGATCATCGTGATTGAACAGGTGGGTCACCAGTTTGCGATATCCCGGCGCCTCGATCATGAAATGCAGGTGCGCGGGCCGCCAGGGGTGCCGATTGGCGGCCTCGAGCATGCGCCCCACCGGGCCATCGGTCGGAATCGGATAACACACCGGGACAATCGTGCGGATCGCAAAGCAGCCGTCGGCGTCGGTGCGATAGCGCCCGCGTAGATTGCCAAATGGCTGTTCGCTGTCCTGACCGGAGTACATGCCGTTTTCGGCAGTCTGCCAGACGTCCAGCACCGCGCCGGCCAGGGCATTGCCCTGGGTATCGACCACCCGCCCGCGCACCAGCGCCGCCTCGCCCGGGGTGAAGGCCATGTTCTCGCCGAACGCGCGCTCGGGCATGCCTTCGATGTAGAACGGCCCAAACACCGTGGTCTCGGTGGCCGTGGCGCTGTGGCGATGATTGATCGCGTCGACCAGCATCGATACGCCAAGGGTGTCCGACAGCAGGATGAATTCCTGGCGCACCTGGCCGTCGCACTTGTGGCCGGTCTCGGTCAGGAAACGTATCCCTTCAAACCACTCTTGCTCGGTCAGTTCAACCTCGCTGACAAACGCATGCAGGTGCCGCACCAGGCTCTGCATGATCTGTTTGTAGCGCGCATCGGTTGCATCAGCGAAGCTGTTCACGGCCTGCTCGCAGATCAGTTTTTCCATGGAGTTATCGTGATCGGTCATTGTTTTTATTCCGACATGTGCTGATAGCACGGTTGATCAGGCTGGCGCCTGGCCCAGCATGGCGCGGGTCAGCAGCGCTTCGATCGGGCCTTGTTCGAACGGCCGTGGATTGTAATACGGGCTGGCACAGGCGATTTGCGCCGCTTCGGCCGGACCGCTGGGCGGCAAGCCAATATCAGCCAGTGCCAATGGAATGCCCAGTTTCTGGTTGAGCGCATACAACAAGGCGCCTACCTCGCTGGCGTCGCGACCACCCAGGGCCCGCGCGGCACGCTGCAACGGTTCGGCGGCGGCCTCACGGTTGTAATGCGCCGCATGGGGCAGGACGATGGCGTGGGCCTGGGCATGCGGCAGGTTGAACGTACCGCCCAGGGTGTGGCACAGCTTGTGGTGCAAGGCCATGCCGACCGAACCCAGGCAAATGCCCGCCAGCCACGCGCCATATAACGCCTGGCTGCGAGCATCGGGATCGTTCGGGTCCTCGACCACCCCCGGCAATGCCTGTGCCAGCGAGCGGATCGATTCCTCGGCCATGAAACCGATGATCGGGTTGGCGTCCTCGGCGTACAACGCTTCCACTGCGTGGGCCATGGCGTTCATGCCCGAACAGGCGGAGATCTGCGCCGGCAGGGTCAGGGTCAATTGCGGATCATAGATCACGGTTTTCGGCAGCACCCGTGGGTCGCGTCCGGTTTTCTTCAGGCGATTTTCGGTCAGGCCGTAGATCGGCGTCATCTCCGAACCCGCATAGGTGGTCGGCACCGCCACAATCGGCAGCCCCGAATCCATGGCGATCGCCTTGCCCAGGCCAATGGTCGAGCCACCGCCGATGGCCACGCAGCAATCGGCATCCAGGCGCGCCGCCTCGATGCGCGCCGCTTGCGCCACTTCCAGCGGCACATGCATCACCGCGTGCGGGTACACCCCCGCGGCACGTTCACCGAGTAACGCCGCGACGCGTTCGCCGAGCCCGTGCTGTTCCGGCGTGGTGAGGATCAGCGCCCGTCGGGCGCCCAGGCGCTCGATTTCTTCAGCCAGTGCCGAGAGCTTGCCCCAGCCGAACACCACGCGGGTCGGCAGGCTTTGGTAAACAAAAGGATTCATGGCCGACCTCAGCGTTTGAAGTGTGGGGGGATTTTCGCGTCGACGTTGACCCACACCGAGCGCGCTTCGGTGTAGTCGTGGATCGCTTCAAAGCCCATTTCCCGGCCGTAACCGGACTGCCCTACGCCGCCGAACGGACTGCCGGGGCTGACGCGCTTGTAGCAGTTGATCCAACACATGCCCGCGTGAATCGCGTCGGCCATTTTATGCGCGCGGCTGAGGTTCTGCGTCCACAGGCCGCTGCCCAGCCCGTACTCAGTGTTGTTGGCAATGGCCAGCGCTTCTTCGTCGGTGCGAAAGCGCACGACCGTGACGAAGGGACCGAAGACTTCCTCCTGGCAGACACGGTCACCCGGCTTGGCTTCGACCACGGTGGGTTCGACATAGAAACCCTTGGCCAAGGCCTGGTCGTCCGGCGCCTTGCCACCGGCGAGGATCTTGCCGCCCTGCTCGATGGCGATATCGATGTAGGCCAGAACCCGGTCGCGGTGCAGGGCCGAGGTCAGCGGGCCCATCTCGGTGTCGGGGTCCATCGGGTCACCGAGGCGGATCGACTTGGCCAGGGCAATGAAGCGTTCCAGGAAGGCATCAGCGATGTCTTCATGCAGAATCAGCCGCGAACCGGCGATACAGGCCTGGCCCTGGTTATGGAAGATCGCCCAGGCAGCGCCGTTGACCGCCGCTTCCAGATTGGCGTCTTCAAATACAATGTTCGCACCCTTGCCACCCAGTTCCAGTTGAATGCGCTTGAGGTTGCCCTGCGACGCTTCAACAATCCGCCGACCGGTCGCGGTTGAGCCGGTAAAGGCAATCTTGCCGACGTCGAGGTGCTCGGCCAGCGCCTGGCCCGCGGTATGGCCGTAACCCGGCACCACGTTGACCACGCCTTTGGGAAAGCCGACTTCGGTCATCAGCTCGACAATGCGCAAGGTCGACAGCGGCGTGATTTCCGAGGGCTTGATGACGATGGTGTTGCCCGCCGCCAGTGCCGGGCCCATCTTCCAGCTGGTGAACATCAGCGGAAAGTTCCAGGGCACGATCTGCCCGACCACGCCGATTGGCTTGCGCTGCACGTAATTGAGGAACCCGGCTTCCACCGGAATCACCGCGCCTTCGATCTTGTCGGCCATGCCGCCGAAGTAACGGAAGCACGCCGCGGTGCGCGGCACGTCGAGGCCACGGGAATCGCGGATCGGGTGCCCGGTGTTAAGGGATTCCAGCTGTGCCAGTTCTTCGCTGCAGGCCTCGATCCGGTCCGCCAATTTGAGTAACAGGCGCCCACGCTCGGCGGCACCCAGGGCCGACCAGGCCGGGAAAGCGCGTTTGGCGGCGGCCACCGCGAGGTCGACGTCGGCGGCTTCGGCGGCGGCGATGCGGGTGATCAACGAGCCGTCATGGGGCGACACCACGTCGATGGTGCCGCCGGCGACCGCATCGACGAAGCGGCCATCGATATAGAGCTGATTTTGCATAATGGTTTCCTCGCACCGCGCCTTGGGCGCAGTGTCTGACTGGATGGCTGAGTGCATGGCCCGGCGCAAGGCCGGGCAAGACATGTGGTCTTAGAACTCGATCGGATACGGCTTGAGCTCACCGCTTTCGTAGCGTTGCGGCAGGTTCGGCGTGGCGTTTTCCCAGACCAGCAGCATCGAGCGCTTGGTCGAATAGCCCTGGTGGCGAATGTCGGCGGGCATGGCGCAGATATCGCCGGCCCGCATGGTGATGCGCGCACGGGGGTTGCCATCGTCCTTGTCGCCGACGTCCCAGATGATCTCGTCCGATAGCTGCAGGAACCACTCGATCCGGTCATTGCCATGGAACACCGGCAGGATGAATTCCTCGGTGGTCGGGCAGAACAGGCTGGCCTTGCACACCGAAGTCACCGAGGGGTTCCAGGTCACGTCGGAGCGCGACAGGTACTTGTGCAGGTTGAAGGCATGCATCTGGCCTTCGAAACCTTCTGCGGCGTGAATTTCCGGCTCGTCCTGCGGCACATCGATGAACTGGCGGTTGACCGGCAGATCGTTGCGCAGCGGCGAATCATCCGGCAGGCCGGGCATGCGCCGGGTGGCGATACGGAAGCGCTCGATGGCCTCGATGTTGTTGCCGTTCTTGCGACCGAAGGCGCTGCCGGTTTCTTCCGGTGCGGCGAAGGGGTCGAAGGTGGCGTTGGTCCAGTCGCGCAGGATCGCCTTGAATGTCGCCATGATCAGCGGCGTTTCGAAGTTTTCGGTGTAGTTGACCCCGGCCGCCTTCAGCGTGCCGTTGAAGGTGCCGGCGTACAGGTCGACCTTGCCGTAGTAGTTGCGGGTGCCGATGACGTGGTCGAAGTTGACCCAGCCGTAGAAAAAGCCCCAGGCCACGTCGCGCATCAAGGCGCGCAGAAAGGCATCGGCCGGGATCAAGTGCGAACGGGTCTGGCCTTTGGCGGGCCAGGTGATGCGGGCGAAGTACTCGTCTCGCGACAGTTCGAATGCGCCGAGTTTGAAAGCGCGATAACCGGTGACGGGATGGGCGGCGCTGGCCTGGACGTCTTCGTCGGCGAACAATGGCGTTTGAGCAGCGG
Organism: Pseudomonas sp. G5(2012); assembly: GCF_000408945.1. Classification (NCBI taxonomy): domain Bacteria; kingdom Pseudomonadati; phylum Pseudomonadota; class Gammaproteobacteria; order Pseudomonadales; family Pseudomonadaceae; genus Pseudomonas; species Pseudomonas sp. G5(2012). The sequence goes on along the minus strand of NZ_APIO01000080.1, from coordinate 5,961 downwards.
TTTCAAGCATGGCCATGGCGGGTTTCCTCTTTTTATTGTGGGTGGAGTTCGGCTGGGCAGATCACTTCAAGCAGATGTCGGCCCACTTCTCGACCGACAACGGGCCTTTGATCGTCTGCTGCAGGATCACGCCCGGCCGACTGGCCTCGAAGCGATACGCGGTGCCCACCGGCAGCAGGCACTGGTGGCCACGCTTGAGCAGGACGTAGCCCATGGGTTTGCCCACTGGCACGTCCCCGGCCAGTTGCGTGCCCTCGCCTGCTGTCAATGGCGTATCGAGCTTGAGGAAGTCCACCCGCACTTCGCCGTCCATGACGATGGCGAATTCGTCGTGCGCGGCCGTGTACCAGGGCGACTGGCCTTCGGCGCGCAGGGTTTCAATGACGTAGCCGAGGTTGAGGCCGACCACGACCTTTTCATACGGAAGGGATTTTTCCGCCACCTCGAAAACGTTGGAAAAGGCGTAGTGACTGGCCTGGCCGCTGATGATTTCAACCGAGCCCTTGGTGTATTTTTCCAGCGAGCCGAAGACCGTTTCGATTGCCGCGCTACTCATGGGTTTTCACCGTTTTGTTGTTGTAGTAACAGTGAGCCAACAGTACGTCGCGCCTGGTCCCGGAACAATTAGAGGACCGGCGACAACAGTGTTCGCGAAACGCAAACACTGTAAGAGTTGTGTCGGAGCTGTGTAGGAGCTGTCGAGTGCAACGAGGCTGCGATCTTTTGATCTTAAAAAACAAGATCAAAAGATCGCAGCCTGCGGCAGCTCCTACAGGGTGCGAGGTTCATTAGCGCACCCAGCCACGCTCCAGCAACGGTTTATCCCAGCAGGGCTCATCGCCGAAGTTCTCCACCAGAAAGTCGATCAACGTACGTACCTTCAAGGCCCGACGCTGGGTCGCGGGGTACACTGCTGAAAAATTGAAGGAGGACAACGCGTACTCAGGCAACACTGGAATCAACCGCCCGCTGAGCAGGTCGTCACTGGCCACCAGTGTCGGCAGGCAGACAATGCAGACTCCGGTCTGTGCGTAATCACGCAACAGGTGCACCGAGTTCGAGCGCACCTGGCCAGGCAGGCTCAGCTCGACTTGTTCGTCTTCGCGGTTGAACAGCCAGCGGTTGCGCGACGGATAACCCTCGTACAGGGCGATCTTGTGTTGCAGCAATTGCTGGGGATGGGTGGGCACGCCGAACTCGCTGGCGTAATCGGGAGACATGCAAAACAGCCGGCGAACGCTGAACAACTTGCGCTCGATCAGGGTTTCGGCCATTGGCGGAAACATCTGGAACGCCACATCGAAGCCTTCTTCGATCGGGTCCACCACCCGGTCGTTGACGATGACGTCCACTTCAATGTCCGGATACAGCCGGGTGAACTCGGCCAACAGACGACCGAAGTGCCCGATGGCAAATCCGGGCAGCATCTGCACCCGCAGTTTTCCGGTAGGTTTGGCGCGCAGTTCGCGCATGTGTTCGGTCAGCGAGTTGAAGCTCGCGACCATGTCCGCGCATTCCTTGTAGTACGTCTCCCCGACCTCGGAGAGGCGTACATGGCGTGTGCTGCGGTGGAACAGCGGCGCATTGATGAACTGCTCCAGCTGCTGGATGCGGTGGGTAATGACCGAGCGGGTCACGCCCAGTTGCTGGGCCGCCCTGGCGAAGTTGCCGGTTTCGGCAACCCGCACGAAGGCTTCGACACTGAGTAAACGATCCATGGGGGCAGGTTCTCTGGATGTTTTTGTTCTTATAGGAATACGAAGCGAGAACCTGCGAGATTACGATGAACTCGAATGGCAAGCCACTGTAGGAGCGAGCATGCTCGCGATGAACTCAAGAACGCCGATGGGTGTCAGGTTCCCCGCGTTTTCGTTAACGACCATCGCGAGCAGGCTCGCTCCTACAGGGGGGGCTGCGGTTAGCGGTTGAGCCAGGGATAGCGCGCCGTGTCCTGGCTGCCGTAGTCAGGGTCCAGGTAGATGAAGCAGCGCTGGATCTTGAAATCCCGGATCTCGAACACATCGGCCCAGTAGCCGGCACCGGCCGCTGACGGGACGCCCGCACGCCAGTGGCCGTCGACGTGTTCACCAAAACTGGTGCCTTCGCAGACCAGCGTGTCGGTGCCCGTAAGAATCCAGTTGAAATGCGCATAGTCGTGGGTAATCGATTTCAAGCGGCTGCCAAGGTCGCTGAACATCTGGCCGATCTGCTCACGGCCGGTGGCCAGTCCCCACTTGGGAAACAGGACCTGTGCATCCTCGGCGAACAGGTCGAGAATGCTGCCGCCAGTGGAGGTGATACCGCCGTTGTCGAAGGCCTTGAGGTATTCCAGGGCGACCGATTTGCGTTGCTCGTCGGTCATTGTCAGGGTGCTGATCATGGTTGTCTCCTTATGAAAATCGGGTGCAAATCCTTGTAGGAGCTGCCGCAGGCTGCGATCTTTTGATCTTGATCTTTTGGCGATCTCAAGTCCGCCGAAGATCAAAAGATCGCAGCCTGCGGCAGCTCCTACAGGGGAATTGCCGTGGTTTTATTGAAGGGACTTGATGTAGCTGATGATCTTCTGCCGCTTGGCCGGGTCGTCCTGCGAATAGACCATGGCGCTGCCCGGCGCCACGCTCTGGGCATCGGTGAGCCAGGCGTCGAGCATCGGCTCGTCCCAGACCTTGCCGGCCATGGCTTTGGTGAAGCCGTCGCTGTAGGTGAAGTTGGTTTCGCTGGCCGCCTTGCGACCCAGCAGCCCGAACAGGTTCGGGCCCTGCCCCGGCGGGCCGCCCTTGTCGAAGGTGTGGCAGACCGCGCAGTGGTTGGTCGCCAGTTTCTGCGCCAGCGCCAGGTCATCGGCCAAAGCGCTGCCGGTCAAAGCAAAACTGGCCGCCATCGCCAACAGCGCCGGGGCTCGCAGGAAAAATTTCAAGTGCGTCATATCGTTGATCTCATGCAGTCACGGGGCTTGATTCAGCTTCGGCTCGGTTCTTTGTGCGCCTGGTTCGCCGCGCGATAGGCAAAGGCGATGATCGGGCCAAGCGTCGAACCACCGGCCCAGTAGGCACGACCGGAGGCCGACGCAACGCAGTTGCCGACGCCGTACAGGCCCGGGATCGGTGCATTGGCGTTGTTCAATACCTGGCCGACGGAGTTGGTTTTCGGACCACCCTTGGTGTCGAGGTTGCCGCCGGTGATCAACGCCGCGTAGTACGGCCCTTTCGCGGCCAACGGGTACATGGTCAGGTTGCCGGTGCGGTCGGGCTTGACCGGGCCGGTAAACACGCCCTGGATCACCAGCTCGCCGCGATGGAAGTCCAGATCCTTGCCCGTCTTGGCCAACTCGTTGAAGCGCTTGAGGGTGGCTTTCAGGTTGAGAGTGAAATCGGCGCTGAGCTTCATCCCGCCGATATCGGCGGCGTGTTTATCCAGGCGCTCGGCGATGTTCTTCGCCAGATCTTCCAGGGTTTCGCCCTTGACCACATGGCGGTCGTTGCCGCCCTTGGGCACGATCGGAGAGCCGTATTCGTCGCTGCTGCAGTAGTCCTGGGCGCGCTGGTCCCAGATCGAGAACATCACCAGGTTCGGGTATTCGGCCTTATCGCCGTCCCACTGGAAGAAGGTCGGGACCAGTTCGTTGTAGACGGTCTTTTCGTTGACGACGCGCTTGCCGTACTTGTTCACCATCAGCATCGAATCGCCGTTCATGGTGAAAATGCCGGACATCGAGCCGTCCTTGGCCAGGGCTTTTTCCAACAGGATCGGGCACGACCAGGCGTAGTTCATGTTGCGCAACTGCACCCCCAGCTCGCTGGAAATCCGGATGAAATCGCCTTCGTTGGTCAGGGCGGCGCAGCCGCCGTAAACGGGGGCGTTGAGGAAGTTGCGGCGCAGTTCCGGATCGTGGGTAAAACCACCCGTAGCGAAGATCACCGCTTTGCGCGCCTTGACCCGTTGCCGCGCACCCTCTTCGGTCTCGACTTCGACGCCGATCGCTTCGCCCGCGCCGTTGAGGATCACTTTCACCACGCGCTCGCCGGTACGAATCTGCACGCCGTCACGCTTGGCGGCGGCGGTCAGCGTACGAATCGCCACGCGACCGCCGTCGGACATGCTGGGCCGGGCTTCCTTGGGCACCAGTACGCGGCCTTTCTTGGCCTTGTCTTCGGACAGCTCTGCGAAATAGTCCGGTACGTCCGGGCAATGGCGATAAGGCAGTGCGTCGCGTTCGGCCAGCAGTTCGGCAGCGGGCGAGGCGCTCTCGTAGATCGCCTCGCACATCTCGTATTCCCAATCCGACAGGCCAAGTTTGGGCAACGAGGCGTCGTAGGATTGCGGACGTGTCAACCGGGCGACATAGCGCATGTAATCGGCTTTTTCATCGACGATGCCGGCGTCGCGCATCGGCTTGTTGTTCGGCACCCAGTACCAAAACGCCGCTTTCGCCGCGGTGCCCCCAGGGCTGCCGGCTTTTTCCAGGATAACCACGTCATTGCCCAGCCAGCGGGAAAACAACGCGGTAGGCAAACCGCTGCCACCACCGCCGACCACGACAATGTCGTGCTCTCGATCAAAGGGCAGCTCGTCGCTGGCCATCGCCCGTGCGGCCACCCCCGACAAGGCGGCGACAGCCGTACCAGCGGCGCCGGCCTTGATGAAGCTGCGGCGTGACAGGGCAAGTTTCTGGTTTTCTTCGTTCACTTTTTATTCTCCGGAATGAGTAGCGGCGACGCAGGCAGGCGTCGGTGATTCACCAGTAATGCCAGAGCTGCACAAACAGGCCGTCGGTGACGGTGGTGTTGCGCCCTTCCACGCCTTTGGAATAGTGGATGGACACCTGGTCCCACATTTTCTGGGCGAAGACCTTTTGCACGCCGGGCTTGAGCTGGAACAGCACGCCGGCGCCGAGCGCGGTTTCGTTGGATTCAGAGAATTCGATGGCGTTGTTGTTGCGATCATCGGAGCCGAAGGTTTTCTGGTAGTCGGCACTGAGGAAGGGCGTGACCTGGTAGGTCGGGCGGTCCACGATGTTGTAGCCCAGGCGCAGGTTGGCGTGGCCGGTATCGCCAGGTTCGGTGTGGTGCGGACCATCGCCGCGAAGGATCGCGCCGACCAGCAAATCGATGTTCACTTTGCCCAGCCATTCGTTGTAGAACAGCGACGGCCACAACGCGTAGGTGTCGCTGCTGACCGAGTCCGCGCCGGTCGGCAGTTGCACATAGGCTTGCGCACCGATAGTGCGCAGCGGCGTCGGGTTGTACCAGACCAGGCCGCCGACCAACGGATCGCCGAGCCCGCTGACCCGCGTGCCGTTGCCGCGCACGGCAATCTCCGGGAGGGTGATACTGGCGATGAAGCCGGTATTGGGCAGGCCGTCCATCTTCCAGTAGTGCAACAACGACGTCAGGCCAACGTAGGTCTCGGTGTTGCTGCCGGCGACCTTGTTGCCGTGATCGTCAAAGCGTTTGCGGTCGTCGTTGTATTCAAATTCCTGACCCACCGAGTTGTAGGGCTCGGTGAAGTCCGAACTGAACTGAAAGCTTTGGGGCCGGTTGCTGGCATAGGGGATGCCGGATGCTTGCGCCATCGCGGGAAACAATAGGCCAGCCCCCAGAACGGGAGCGAACAGGGTCGCAGCGCAACCCCATGCACGAATACTCATACCTGCCTTCCTTATTTTTATTAGGCGCCAAACCCCCGAAGGGGCGTAAGGCCGAAAGCAAGGTGTGACGTCTTGATGAGCCCTGGCTGGAGCTCCACCGGATCGTTGACCAATCCCGGTGTTCGGCGAGATGGAGGCTACAAGCCGGCCACTGCACCAACAATTCCATTCTCGGCGACATCAGTGTTTGCGTATTCAGAACAATGGGGCGGAGGATTTGAGTAGGAGATCATTAACACCGTGGGAGCGAGCCTGCTCGCGAAAGCGTCGGGTCAGTCAACTTGATATTGAAGCTGATGGCCTCTTCGCGAGCA
>NZ_APIO01000079.1:0-43865 GCF_000408945.1 Pseudomonas sp. G5(2012) | reverse complement strand
CAACCATAGAATCTCCCACAAGGGCTGATTCACTCGGATCCATTGTGGGAGCGAGGCTTGCCCGCGAAGGGGACGCCTCGGTATCAAGTCAACTCGACTACCGCCCGATTCGCGTACGTGTTCTGCGCGTACGAAGCCCCCGCAATCATCACCACCAGAATCCCCGCCAGCACCAGCGTCGAACCAATGGTGCCAAAGTCCAGCCCACCCTTTTCATGTGGCTTGGTCAGGAAATCACCCAATGTCGCGCCGAACGGCCGGGTGAGCACGAACGCCACCCAGAACAACAGCACCGACGAAATCTTCGTGAAGTATTTGAGCAGCACGACCAACGCAATGGTCGAGCCGATCAATAGCGCGCCACCGGCAAAGCCAAGCCCCGAGTCATCAGCCAGGTAATCGCCAAGCGCGGTGCCCAGGGTCTTGGAAAACAGAATCGCCATCCAATGGATTAATCACGAGTTAATGCCCGGCCGCCGTCCTGAGTTTGCCTGATCGGTTAAATGCGATGCGTTCACTAGTCTCTGAAAGCAGTAAAGCCTCACGGCCTTAACATCTACTTAATCGATTGTTTTTAGCATTATTTTGCGCTTTTTAATCAGTTTAATTGGCGTAGCATGAAACCCATGCCCGAGAGACAAAACGCCAAAGAACCTGGAGAAATGAAATGAAAACCAAACTGTTCCTCGCCATCGCCCTGTCCGTACTGGCCGCCAACACCTTCGCTGCCGACGGTTACGACCGCACTGGTTCCGCTGTTGCAGCAGACGGCTATGACCGCACTGGTTCCGCTACCGTCGCCGCAGATGGCTACGACCGCACCGGCGGCGCCACTGTCGCTGAAGATGGTTACGACCGCACTGGCGGTGCTTCCGTCAGCTAATCCGCAAGATTGGCACCAAAGCCCGGCTTCGGCCGGGCTTAGTCATTTCTGGAGCACAGCAAAAACATGCGCACTGTCACAACACCTGTAGGAGCTGCCGCAGGCTGCGATCTTTTGATTTCCAACGGCAAGATCAAAAGATCGCAGCCTGCGGCAGCTCCTACGAGATGTTTATTGGCTGGAAAAATAGTGCCGGTCCCAGCACCATGACCGCCTATCGAAAGCCCCAGGATTTTCTCCATGCCCGATGACATCCACTACTACGAACCCGCCAATGGCCACGGCCTGCCCCACGACCCGTTCAACGCGATCGTCGGCCCGCGCCCCATCGGCTGGATTTCTTCACAGGATGGCGAAGGCCGCTTGAACCTGGCGCCCTACAGCTTTTTCAACGCCTTCAACTACATCCCGCCGATCATTGGATTTTCCAGCGTCGGGCGCAAAGACAGCCTGAACAACATTGAACAGACGGGTGAATTCGCCTGGAACCTCGCCACCCGGCCACTGGCCGAGCAGATGAACCAGAGCAGTGCCATGGTCGGACCGCAGGTCAACGAGTTCGAACTGGCAGGCCTGACCACCGTCCCCTCGAAAGTCATTCAGGTGCCACGGGTCGCCGAAAGCCCGGTGTCTTTCGAATGCAAGGTCACCCAGATTATTCAGCTGCAGCGGGCGGACGGAAATGTGGTGCCGAGCTGGCTGATTCTCGGCGAAGTCGTCGCCGTGCATATCGCCAAGTGGCTATTGAAGGATGGGGTGTACGACACCGCCGCGGCAGAACCGATTCTGCGCGGCGGCGGGCCGGCGGATTATTTCCAGCTGGGGCCTGAGGCATTGTTCAAGATGTATCGCCCGGGGGCGGTGAAGTGATTACCAGAGCAGGTCGGTGTTTTCCTTGACGTCCTTGAGGCGAGTCAGCTCCTTCGCGGCCGCATCATCGGCCTCGTGAGCGGTCTTGAAGGTCTGGCCTTCCAACACTTTGTGAAAACGCGGGGCGCCGGAACCACCCAATGCCTTGACTGCGATTGCGGCGTGGTAGCCACCCTCGCCCGGTACTACAGCTGAAACGGCTTCGAAGTGTTCAAAGGCTTTGCGTGCCATGTCGCGCATCCTGGCTAGTTGAGAATGCTGCCATTAAACCCTCAACCGGCCAGTTTGTGTACCGCTGCCCCGGACTGTCGCAACGCCTGCGTCGCCGACACGTCCTTGAAGGTGTGAAAATCCAGGCTGTCGACCACCAGTTCCTGCACCAGCTCGGCAAAAACCTCCATGGCCGGCGTGCTGAAGTACGCGTTCATGGCCTGCTGGTTGACCCAAAAACCGGACACCAGCCACAACTGCGGATCGCATTGCGACTGCTGCAAGGCGAAGCTCAGGCAGCCTGGTGCGGCCCGCGACGGCTCGATCAGCGCGCTCAGGCGCACTCCCAGTTCTTGAGAACGCCCCGGGCGTGCCCGGACAAAGGCCATATGACTGACGGGGATCTGCTTTGACATGTTCAACCCTCCCGGGGAGTCGCGAGGCAGCCAGCGGAACGGGCTGCGACAGGATCCAAGGTTAAAGGCCGATGTGCCTGTGTCGTTAGTCGATTCCTGCCGGCGCGTTGCACAATCCTGCGAACGTGCATGAACTGGCTGTAACAACATGGAAAATCCTGTCACGGTTCTGCCATGCGAGTTTCAAGCAAGTTTTCCCGTCTGCATCCCGCATTGCCCGTGCACGGAAACAACCCCGTGCAGAATCAGGCAAGCATCTGGCAGGATGTGTCTACCGCTGTTGCTTGCACAAACATATGCTCTGCCCCATCACCCATGCCTTGCCGAGGATGCCTTGCATGTCGTCTCTCGATCACTTTTCACACCCGCCGCAAACCCCGCTGGACACCGACATGGAAAAGCAGCGCACGGAACTGGCGGCGATCATCCGTCGCAACACTGCCGAAGATGGCAGTTATGCCACTGCCATCGGCTCACTGTTCATGTCGCGCCACAGCCAGTCCCACGAGTTCGCCCCGGTACTGGCGCAACCAGCGCTGTGCATCATGGCCCAGGGACGCAAAGAAGTTCAGCTGGCTAACGAGTATTTCAATTACGACCCGCTGAACTACCTGGTGGTCTCGGTCTCGATGCCGCTGAGCGGGCGGGTGGTCAATGTCTCGACCGAGGAACCGATCCTGGCCTTGCGGCTGGACATTGACCCCGCGGAGATCACCGCGCTGATCGCCGACGCCGGTCCCCTCGGCGTACCCACCCGGCCAACCGGACGCGGGTTGTATGTCGAACGTCTCGACAGCGCAATGCTCGACGCCGTGCTGCGCCTGGCGCGATTGCTCGACACGCCGAAAGACATCACCATGCTCGCGCCGCTGATTCGTCGGGAAATTCTCTACCGGTTATTACGCAGCAAGCAGGGGCATCGGCTGTATGAAATTGCCATTGCCAACAGTCAGAGTCATCGCATCAGCCAGGCGATCAAGTGGCTCAACAGCAACTATGAGCAGCCGCTGCGTATCGATGACCTGGCCAAAGAAGTGAACTTGAGCGTGTCGACGTTGCATCACCGCTTCAAAGCGATGACGGCAATGAGTCCGTTGCAGTATCAAAAGCAGCTACGCCTGCAGGAGGCGCGGCGCTTGATGCTGGCCGAAGGGCTGGAGGCTTCGGCGGCGGGGTATCGGGTCGGCTATGAAAGCCCTTCGCAATTCAGCCGGGAGTACAGCCGGTTGTTCGGCGCGCCGCCGTTGCGGGACCTGGCGCGGTTGCGCCTGAGTGTCTAGCTGAGATTTGTGTGGGGTGTGCCGGCCCTTTCGCGAGCAGGCTCGCTCCCACATTTGATCTTTGGTGTTAACAAATGCTGTGTTCACAGAAGATCCACTGTGGGAGCGAGCCTGCTCGCGAAGAGGCCAGTACAGTCAGGCGCCGAGTACGCGGCAAGCCTCTGCCGGCAATGTCACCGACACCGGATGCCCAACGCTCAAGCCAAACCCCTGGCACGGTGTACTCAGCGCGGTAAACGACACCCCGGAACACTCCACCGTAGTCTCGATGGTCGCGCCGATATCGCGCACGAAGGTCACCTTGCCCAGCAAGCGGTTACCCGCCGTGGCTTGCGGCGCCGACAGTTGCAGGTCTTCCGGGCGAATCAGCATCTTCACTTTTTCACCGACCACAATGCTGCTGCAGATTGGCACTTGCAACGCATCGCCGCCCGGCAGGCTGACCTTGCCGTCGCCCAGCGCCGTGGCTGGGAAGATGTTGCCCGAGCCGATGAAGTCCGCGACAAACTCGTTGGCCGGGTGGCGGTAGATTTCGATCGGCGTACCCACCTGCTGCACCTTGTGCTCGCCCAGCACGACAACGATATCAGCCATGGTCATGGCCTCGCGCTGGTCGTGGGTCACCATGAAGGTGGTGATGTTCAGACGCTGTTGCAACTGACGGATTTCCACCTGCATCGACTCACGCAGCTTGGCGTCCAGCGCCGACAGCGGCTCGTCGAGCAACAGGATTTTCGGGTGGTTGGCAATCGCCCGGGCAATCGCCACGCGTTGCCGTTGGCCGCCGGAGAGTTTCGCTACCGGGCGATCGATCATCGCTTGCAGCTGAATCAACTCCAGCAACTCCACCACCCGCGCCTGCTGGTCAGCCTTGCTGACCCCGCGCAGTTTCAGTGGATAGGCGATGTTTTCCCCCACGGTCATGTGCGGGAACAACGCCAGGGACTGGAACACCATGCCGAAATTACGCAGGTGCGCCGGGGTATGGCCGATGTCCTCGCCGTCCAGGCGAATCTCGCCACCGCTCAGGGTTTCCAGGCCGGCGATCATGCGCAGCAAGGTGGTTTTGCCGCAACCGGACGGGCCCAGGAAACACACCAGCTTGCCCTCGGGCAAATGCAGGTTCACATCTTTTACCGCGCAGGCCGAGCCGTAATATTTCTCGACGTTTTCCAGAATCAGACCAGACATAAGAATCACCTCAAGAAATCAGAACGAAACGCCACCTTCACCGACCAGCTTCTCCAGCGCCCAGATCAGGACGAAGTCGATCAGCACGATCAGCACGGCAAACGAAAATACGGTTGGATCGAGCGACGACACGGTGCGGCTGTACATCCAGATCGGCACGGTCATCACATCGATGGTGTAGAGGAAATAGGTCACGGTGAACTCGTTGAACGAGACGATGAACGCCAGCAACATGCCTGCCAGGATCCCCGACTTCATCAACGGCACCACCACGTCGACAATCGCCCGCAGCGGCGAAGCACCTAGCATTTGCGCGGCTTCTTCGACTTCGCTGCCGATCGAGAGCATGGCCGCCGTGCAGTTCTTCACCACAAACGGCAGTGCCAGGATCACGTGGGCGATCACCAGCCGCGAAGTGGTCATCTGGAACGGCAGGCTGTCGAACACCAGCAGCAACGCCAGGCCCAGCACCACCATCGGGAACACCAGGGGCAGCGACATCAATTGCAGCGCCACGGCCTTGCCACGGAACTCGCAACGGGTCAGGGCATAGGCCGCCGGCACGGCGATGATGGTCGCGAAGACCATGGTCAGGCACGACACCATCAGGCTGGTGGTCATGGCCTTGCCCAGGCTCAGCACATCGCTGGCGTCCGGCGACACGAAGGTGTGCCAGGCTGCCTTGTACCATTGCAGGCTATAGCTGCTGGGCGGGAAGTCGAGGTTCGACGCGCCGCTGAACGACATCACGATCATGGTCAGGATCGGCAATACCGCCAGCAGCAGGATGAAGCCCGAAAGGATGCCGGCAAACTTGCCGGTCTCGCCGGGCAACAGCCCATATCGCTTCTTGGTCAGGGTGCTCATTGGGAAGCCTCCAGCATGCGCCGACGACGGCCAGTGATGAATTCGGACAAGGTCATGATCGCCAGGGTGGTGACGATCAGCACCACGCCGGCGGCGGACGCGGCGGGCCAGTTCATCAGCGGGGCGATCTGGTCATGCACCATCACCGCCAGCATCGGCACGCGTCGACCACCGAGCAGCAGCGGCACCACGAAGCTGCTGGCGTTGTAGGCAAACACCAGCGTCGCGCCGGTGATGATCCCCGGCAGGCTCATAGGCAAGACCACTTGGCGGAACACCTGGAAACGACTGGCGCCGAGGGTGGCGGCTGCTTCTTCGTAGCTGCGGGCGACGCCGCGCATGGCGCTGGCAATCGGCAGCACGGCCAGCGGGAAGGCGGTTTGCACCAGGCCCATCAACACGCCGTTCTGGTTGTACAACAGCATGATCGGGCGCTTGATCAGGCCCAGGCCCATCAGTGCCTGGTTGAGCATGCCGCCGGGACCGAGAATCACCAGCCAGCCGTAGCTTTGCAGCAGCAGGTTGACCAGCAACGGCAACAGCACTGCGGCGAGAAAGATCCGCCGCACAAACGGCGAAGTCAGGCGCGACATGGTGTAGGCCACCGGGATCGCCAGTATCACCGCGATCACCGCGCTGATCAGCGCCAGGCGCAGGGTCAGCATCAGCGATTTAAGGTAGTAGGGTTCGAGCAATTGGGCGTAGCTGGCCAGGCTGAACCCGGACCATTCCGCGCCTTTGGTGCCCACGCTCATGCGCAGCACCAGCAGGCTGGCGGCAATCAGTACGCCAAGAAACAGCATCGACGGCGTGAGGAAAAACCAGGCACGGGCCGTCGGCGAAACACCCCGGTTCGGGCGCGGCTCGGCGACACTGACCGAATGGGTCAAAGGTTGGTGTTCCATAGCAAAGGTCTCGTCAATGGAAAGCAGCTGAAACACAGATCTTCCAGACACATCATTCCCTTGTGGGAGCGAGCCTGCTCGCGAAAGCGATTTGTCAGTCGACATCAATGGTGAATGTCAGACCGCATTCGCGAGCAGGCTCGCTCCCACAGGGGATCTTCAGTGGTCGAAGATCAGGAAGAAAAGATTTCCGTGTAACGACGAATCCATTGGTCATGCACGGTGGCCAGGAAGGCGTTGTCGTGCATGATCGCCTTCTCGGCAATCTGCTCCGGGGTGAGAATGTACGGGCTCTTGCGCGCTTCGGCGGAGATGATCGCCTTGGCGTTGACCGGGCCGTTGTAGATGTCTTCAGCCATCTTGCCCTGCACCAGCGGGTCCAGGGAGTGGTTGATGAAGGCGTAGGTCAGGTCGGTATCGCCCGGACGATTCTTCGGCATCACCGAGAGCATCAGGTCGGTGTAGAAACCTTCCTTCATGCCGAAGGTGGCGCCCAGACCGTAGTTCGGATCGCGGATCTGTTTCGGGAAAAACGCCGGGGCGTACAGGCCGCCCATGTCCAGGGAGCCAGTGCGGAACAGTTCGGCAATCTGGTTCGGGTTCTCGCCCAGGGTCACCACACGATCCTTGAGCTCGGCGAGTTTCTTGAAGCCCGGCTCGATGTTGTGCTCGTCACCACCGGCCAGTTTGGCGGCGATGATGATCAGGTCCATGGCCTCGGTCCAGTTCGGCGGCGGCAGGAAGATGTTCGGCGACAGGTCGGCGTCCCACAGGGCGGCATAGCTGTCCGGTGCCTGCTTGATGGTGCGCGTGCTGTAGACCAGGCTGTTGCACCAGAGCAGGTAGCCGATACCGTGGCCATTGGCGCCGGTGCGGTATTTCTCCGGTACGTCGACCAGGTTAGGGATGCGGTTGAGGTCGGGCTTTTCCAGCAGGTTGGCGGCGGCCAGGCCTTCGGCGCCGACGCCGGCCAGGGTGATGATGTCGTACTGCGGACGATCACCGCCGGCCTTGAGTTTGGCGACCATTTCCGAGGTACTGCCGGTGCGGTCGGCGATGACCTTGCAGCCGTACTTGTCTTCGAAGGTCGCGGCGATGTTGCGCAGTGCGGCCAGGCCGGTATCGTCGGACCAGGTCAGCAGGCGCAGGGTCTTGCCTTGAAAGCGGGTGTCGCTGGCGTTGGCCTTGACGAACGGCAGGCTCATGGCCGCCGCGGCAACCGAGGCTACGCCCACGGTCTTGATGAATTGACGTCTGTTCAGATCATGCTCGCCCATTACGGACTCCCTTTGTTTTTGTAGGTATAAGGCAGGTCGAAACTGTTGCATCCGCGCGGCCGGTTCAGCGTTTACCCCTCGTATGTTCGGGGGCTTTACTGAGCCAGCGGGTTCATCCTGAGGTCGTGTAAAACACCTGACTATCGATAAAAATTCATTGAAGCCATGACGCCGACGCATGCCTCACTGTAGGAGCGAGCATGCTCGCGATGGACGCATGGACGACACGGGCTGTCTGATGCCCCGCGTTATCGTTGACGTCCATCGCGAGCATGCTCGCTCCTACGGGAGAGGCATCAGACAGCGCGAATCACGTGCTTGATTTCCTGGAAAGCCTGCAAGCCCCATGGCCCCAATTCGCGGCCGATACTGCTCTGCTTGTAGCCACCCCAGGCGGTCTGCGGGAAGATCACTTGCGGCGCATTGATCCACACGAGCCCCGCCTGCAAAGCGTTGGCGACGCGATCCGCCGTTTCTGCGTTACGCGTAACCACGCTGGCGACCAGACCAAACTGGCTGTCGTTGGCCAAGGCAATCGCCTCAGCCTCAGAGGCGAAACGACGCACGCAAATCACCGGGCCGAAAATCTCTTCGCACCACAGCGCACTGTCCAGGGGCACGTCAGTGAAAACGGTCGGCTGCAAAAAATATCCGCGCGGCAAGTCTGCAGGACGATTGCCGCCGCAAACCAGTTTGGCGCCAGCGCTCAAACCGCGATCGATATGGCCGAGCACGCGCTGGTACTGCGCCTGATTGACCAGCGTGCCCATCTCCACGTTCGGGTCGAACGGGTCGGCCACACGAATGGCTTCGGCGCGGACCTTCACACGACTGAGGAACTCATCGGCCAGCTCATCGGCAACCAGCACGCGGCTGGTCGCGGAGCACATCTGCCCGGCGTTGAAGAAACCGCCACCGCAGGCCACTTCCACCGCCAGGTCGAGATCGGCATCGGCCAGCACCAGCAAGGAAGATTTGCCGCCCAGTTCCAGGCTCACGCCCTTGACGGTTTCCGCTGCCCGCTGCATGACCTGCACACCGACCGCGTTGCTGCCGGTGAACGACACCTTGGCGATGCGCGGGTCTGCCGACAACGGTGCGCCAACGGCCAGGCCAGTGCCGCACACCAGGTTGAACACACCGGCAGGCAAGCCGGCCTGGGCAATGATCCTCGCCAGTTCCAGCTCCGGCAGCGGCGTCACTTCCGAGGGCTTGAGCACCACGCAGCAACCGGCGGCCAGGGCCGGGGCGAGTTTCCACGCAGTGGTGACCATCGGGAAGTTCCACGGCACGATCAGGCCGACCACACCGCAAGGTTCACGGCGCAGGCGCGCACTGAAATCGTCGGTCGGCAGCTCTACCGGGCTGTCCTGTTTCGCGTCCAGACCTTCAGCCAGGCCGGCGTAATATTCGAACGTGGCGATCACGTCATCAACATCGATGGCTGCTTCGAACAATGGCTTGCCGTTGTTGCTCGACTGCAAGTGCATCAACTGGTCGCGACCGGCCTGCACACCCGCGGCGATTTTGCGCAGGATCGCGCCACGTTCGGCGCCGGTGGTCTTCGACCAGTCGGCAAAGGCTTTGCTCGCTGCGCTGACCGCCTGATCGACGGCGCGCTCATCGCCGCCATTCACCGTGGTCAACAACGCTTCGGTCGCCGGGTTGATCACGCGCAAGTGTTCCTTGCCCGCCGACCATTTACCGTCGATGAAAAGGCCATCCAAAGTCGTCGGAAAAGTCGTGGAAAAGCTCATTTCGACACCGCCTTCGTCCACGCGGCCTGATCGATTTCAATCAGGGTCGGGCCCTGGCGATCGGTGGCAACACGCAATGCCGTACGCAATTGTTCAACACCATTGACGGCTTCGGCGGCACAACCCAATGCCTTGGCTACACCGATGAAGTCCGGGGTGTAGATGTCCACGCCCACTGGCTCGATGGCACGGTTGACCATGTACTTCTTGATCTCTTCGTAACCCTGGTTATTCCACAGCAGCACGATCACCGGGGTGCGCGCTTCAACGGCGCTGGCCAGTTCCGGCAGGGTGAACTGCAGGCCGCCGTCGCCGATCAGGCACACCACTGGAGGACGTGCGCCGCCTTCGACGGTGCCGCCCAACCAGGCGCCAATCGCCGCTGGCAAGGCGTAACCGAGGGTGCCGTAACCGGTGGAGGAGTTGAACCAGCGACGCGGGCGTTCCGGGTTGAAGGTCAGGTTGCCGGTGTACACCGGTTGGGTCGAATCACCGACGAATACCGCGTTCGGCAGTTCGTGCAGAACGGTTTCCAGGAAGCGGCTCTGGTCCAGGGTCGGCGCGTCCCAGGTGGCGGCCAGTTCTTCGCGCAAACGGGCGGCGCGCACCTGGCCCCAATCGTTGCGGCGCTCGGCCAGTGGCTTGTGCGACAGCGCGCTGAGCAAGGCTTGGGCAGCGTTGCGCGAGTCGGCGACCAAGGCCACGTGTGGCGGGTAGTTGCGTACGGTCTGGTCCGGATCGATGTCGACGCGCAGCAGCTTGCCAGGAATCTCGAAACCACCGGCGAAGGTCACGTCGTAGTCGGTCTCGGCCAGCTCGGTACCGATGGCCAGCACCACATCGGCCTCGGCGACCAGTGCGCGCGTGGCAACCAGGCTCTGGGTCGAACCGATCAGCAACGGGTGAGCAGAGCGCAGCATGCCCTTGGCATTGATGGTCAGCGCTACGGGCGCGTCCAGCAATTCGGCCAGTTCGGTCAATTCGGCGGCGGCATCGATGGCGCCACCACCGGCGAGGATCAACGGACGCCTGGCACCGGCCAGCAGCTCGGTCATGCGGCTCACGGCGGACGGTGCGGCGCCGGCGCGATCGATGTTTACCGGGACGCTGGCGAGCAGGTCGTCGGCTTCTTCAACCAGTACGTCCAACGGAATTTCGATGTGCACCGGGCGCGGGCGACCGGCCTGGAACAGCGCGAAGGCACGGGCCAGCACGTCCGGCAATTCGGACGCCGACATCAGGGTATGGGAGAACGCCGCCACGCCACCGACCAGTGCGCTCTGGTTCGGCAGTTCGTGGAGCTTGCCGCGACCGCCGCCCAGTTGGTTGCGGGTCTGTACGCTGGAGATCACCAGCATCGGGATCGAGTCGGCATAGGCCTGGCCCATTGCCGTGGTGATGTTGGTCATGCCAGGGCCGGTGATGATGAAGCACACACCCGGCTTGCCGCGGGTGCGGGCATAGCCGTCAGCCATGAAGCCGGCGCCCTGTTCGTGACGCGGGGTGACGTGGTTGATGCTCGAACGGGCCAGCCCGCGATACAGCTCCACGGTATGAACCCCGGGAATGCCGAACACCTGCTCGACTCCATAACCTTCGAGTAACTTGACCAATACTTCGCCACACGTCGCCATGTCATTGCCCTTCTTGTTCGTTTGAGACGCCGGGCCTGCGCAGTGTTTATGATGGGTTCGCAGGTCCAGGGATGGCCTCATTGGAACGGGCGACACATAGCCGCAACAATGGATAAAAAGTCATACTAGCCATGTCCTCACGTCATACCTTGGATCCCGATGAAACGACTGCCTCCCCTGCCGGCGCTGCACACATTCCTGATTACCGCGCAGTGCTGCAATTTCACCCGTGCTGCTGAACAGCTATTTATCACCCAGGGCGCGGTGAGTCGGCAGATCGCCGGGCTGGAAGATTTCCTGGGTTACGAATTGTTTATCCGTCAGGCTCGAGGCCTGGACCTGACCGCCGAAGGACGGGAATGGCTGCCACGGGTCCAGCAGATTTTCGGCTTGATCGACGAAGCGGTCGAACAGATCGGCGAGAAGCGCGAAACCCTCCAGCTAAAGGCTCCGACCTGCGTCATGCGCTGGTTGCTGCCACGCCTGTTGCAATGGCAAAGGGAACGCCCGGACGTGCCGGTAGAGCTCACCACCACGGTCAAGCACGGCGTGGATTTTCATCGCGAGCAGTTCGATGCCGCGGTGATGTATGGCGCGCCGCCGGACAGCTCACTGCTGTCGCAAAAACTCTTCGATGAGCAACTGACGCCGGTGTGTTCCCAGCCATTGCTCGAAGGTTCGGTGCCGCTCCAATCGCCAAAGGACCTGGAGCAACACATGTTGCTCCACCCGACCCGGGATGAACGGGACTGGAAGGCCTGGCTGGCCACTGCGGATATTCGCTTGAGCAACGTGAGCAAGGGCCAGCATTTCGAAACGCTGGACCTGGCCATGTCGATGGCGTCCCAGGGCACGGGGGTGGCGATCGGTGACTGGTCGTTGATTGGCGATGACCTGAGTGCCGGGAGGCTGGTCATGCCCTTTGAATTGAAGGTGAAAACAGGGCTGGCGTATTACCTGGTTTTCCCGGAAAAACCCGCACCTTCTCCGAAGTTGCGCGAGTTGATGGGTTGGCTGGTGGAACAGGCGCAATCCCGGTAATCGAAACCTGCAGGGGTGTACTCGTATGATCGTTCCCACGCTCTGCGTGGGAATGCAGCCCGGGACGCTCTGCGTCCCATTGGCAGATTTACCACTTCATCTCGCCCTTGGCGACCTTGGCGCTCAGCTCCAACGAGCTTTCCTCGCCCAGTGCTGGGTAGCGCTTTTTCATCGCCGCGATCAGTGCCGCCGAATCTTTGGCCTTGGCGGTTTCCTCATCGAAGGCCTTGATGTAATCGGCGGTGAATTTAACGGCGGCCAGGGATCGGGCGCTATCGCCGAGGTAATGGCCCGGCACGACGGTGTTCGGCTTCAGGGTTTCGATCGAATGCAGCGTCGCCAACCAATCGGCATGGGACTGGGGAGACTGGGTATCGGCCATCCAGACGTGGATGTTTTCTGCCACGACCACACCACCGACCACGGCCTTGATCGACGGAACCCACACGAAGCTGCGATCCGGTTGCTTGCCTTCAAGGCCGATCACTTGCAGCTTCTGCCCTTCGAGCATCAGGCTGTCGCCCTTGAGCACATCCGGCACAACCGTTTTGGCGGGCGCGTCAGCTCCCAATTTCGACCCCCAGAACGCCAGTTTGCCGTCGACGGTTTGCTTGATGTGATCAACGGTCGGCTGCGAAGCGAGCACTTTTGCATTGGGGAATGCAGCCGTCAGGGTATCGAGGCCGAAGTAATAATCCGGGTCGCCGTGGCTGATGTAGATAGTGGTCAGTTGCTTGCCACTGGCGCGGATTTTTTCCACCACTTGCGCGGCCTGGGATTTGCCGAACTGGGCGTCCACCAGGATGGCTTCTTTCTCGCCGCTGACCAGTACCGAGGTCACCGGGAATATCGCTTTATCGCCGGGGTTATAGACATCCAGCGTCAATGTCGACGCGGCTGCGTGGGCGGCGAAGCCGAGGACAGCGGTCGCCAGCAAAACGCGTTTAAGTGTGGTGAAACCGATCATCTGTTGCTCCGTTGTTTGCAGGCCAGGGAAGGCCGGAATGGGAACAGAGCTTAGTTACCTGCTTCAGTACAAAAAATGCGATGCTTGGACATAGTTTGTTTCTGAAACCGGGCAAATCATGGATCGTCTACAAGCAATGCGGGTGTTCGTCACGGTGATCGATCTTGGCAGCCAGTCGGCCGCCGCCGATCATCTGGAGCTGTCACGGCCAGTGGTTTCGCGTTATCTGGCGGAACTGGAAAACTGGGTTGGCGCACGCCTGATGCACCGCACCACGCGCAAATTGAGCCTGACCACCGCCGGTAGCGAAATACTGCCCCGCTGCCGGCAGATGCTCGACCTGTCCACGGACATGCAAGCTACCGTCAGCGTGCCGGACGATACACCTCGCGGCCTGCTGCGAATCAGCGTCAGCACCTCGTTCGGCCAGGCGCAATTGGCCGATGCCATGGCGGCATTCGTCAAGCGCTACCCGGCTGTCAGCATTGACCTGCAGATGCTTGACCGCACGGTGAACCTGGTGGACGAGCGCATCGACCTGGCCATTCGCACCAGCAATGACCTGGACCCGAACCTGATCGCCCGTCGGTTGACGGTGTGTCGCTCGGTGATCTGCGCCGCCCCCGCCTATCTGCGCGAACACCCTGCACCCCGGCGGATCGAGGACTTGAGCCTGCACAATTGCCTTACCCACTCGTACTTCGGCAAAAACCTGTGGCACTTTGAACTCGATGGCGAACAGGTGGCGGTGCCCGTGCAAGGTAACATCAGCGCCAACGAAGCCAGCACGCTACTTCGCGCCACCCTGGCCGGCGCCGGCGTAGCCATGCTCCCCACTTATCAGGCCGGCGTGTACATCCACAACGGTGATCTGGTGCGCCTGCTGCCCCGGGCAGAGCCAAGGCAGATGAGCGTGTACGCCGTGTATGCCTCACGCAAGCACATGCCGTCGGCGCTGCGTTGCCTGGTGGATTTTCTGGTGGAGAGGTTCCCCGAAGATCCGGAGTGGGATACTGGCCTGTAGGAGCTGCCGCAGGCTGCGATCTTTTGATATGGATCTTCTCAACGCCGCTGAAAATCGAGATCAAAAGATCGCAGCCTCCGGCAGCTCCTACGCATCTGACCTATGCTCAAGGTAATACCGAAGGGTATTCGTTCAGAGGTCTACGCCATGAACATCAAAACAAGAAGGTACCTCGCCATCTTCATCACCTGCGCGGTCACGCTCGGGTTGTATGGCGCTGCTGCGTGGCGTGTCGAGCAGCTACGCAACTTGCCCCGGGAGGCTGCCAGTTGCAACTTCGAGCGCTGCATTCCACACAACGCCACCCTTAACGCACTGCGCTAAGGAGCGGATCAGCCTTCTTTGTCCTGATCGGCCTTCAAGCGATCGCGGAACGCCTTTGGCGAGATGCCAACGCGGCGTCGGAACAGGCGCGTGAAGTTGGTAGGATCAGAGAACCCCAACACGTCGGACATTTCATAGATGGTCATGCTGGTGTAGGTCAGCAAGCGCTTGGCCTCCAACAACTGCCGTTCGTGCATGATCTGCAATGCCGGTTGCCCCGCCAACTCGCGGCAGGTGCCATTGAGGTGAGAGACCGAAATCCCCAGCCGATGGGCCAGGTCTTCAACCTTGACGTGCTGGCGGTAGGTTTCTTCCACCAACTGGATGTAGCCATTGAGGTATTCCCGCGCCCGCTGCGGTCGTTGACCCGCTGACCGGCGCTGGATCACCTGGCGGCTGACCCACACCATGATCACGCTGACCAGCGAATGCATGAGCATTTCCCGCGCCGGTTGGTGGCCGGTGTATTCGTTCTGCAACGCGCTGAACAGACTGTTGAGGTACGCGGCGTCCTGGCCTGCCGGGTAGCTCTCGGCCTGGGCCAGGGCATTCACCGAATGCCCCAATTGCGCCTGAAGATGCGCGATAAGCGGTGCCGCGAGGGTGACCACGAACCCCTCGACGTCTTCGCTGAACCGAAAACCATGCACCGACAACGGCGGCAGGATCTGGATCGCCGGTTCAGTCAGTTGCGAACGTTTGCCTTCGATTTCAAGCTCTGCCTGACCTTTGAACACGAAGAGCAACTGACATAAATCGGCGTGGCGGTGGGGTTTGATTTCCCATTGGTGTTCGCGACTGCGTTTGGAAATGGTTTCACAGTGCAGCAAGTCCGGGGTCGGCCAATCCAGGCGTTCACCGTAGAGCTTGAACACCGGAATCGAAGGCAGGTCAGGCTTGTTCATCACTTCAATCCAGGTTTCGGAATGGACGACGGGCGATAATCGCACCGAATGGCAGAATGTACAGCTACCCGCTCAGTTTTCACCTTCAATTGACCGACCCGCAAGGGAAAATTGCAAGCACTCGATCCATAAAAATCCATCACCGCCCCCCGCCGCGTGGGATCTGCAAGGGCTGACCCGTTGCAAAACGGTGATGGTCTAAGGCCAGACAGGAGTCATCCGCGACCGCATGGCCGCTCGTCAGGTCGAAGGTTTGCAAAACGATGGGCCAGGCCTTCCATATGAGGCTATCGAATAGCCTCCTATCGACTTACACTGGCGAGCATCCCGCTCGCCTTGACTGGCGGGTCATTCACTGCCGCAGGTTTATTCGTGACCACTTTCCACCAGCCTGAATTGCCCAAACCGGCCATCCGCAGCGTGCTGATCGCGCTGATGCTGGCTATTTTCCTCGGTGCGCTGGACCAAACCATTGTTGCTGTGTCGATGCCAGCCATTTCCGCACAGTTCAAGGACGTCAGTTTGCTGGCCTGGGTGATTTCCGGCTACATGGTGGCGATGACGGTGGCGGTGCCGATCTATGGCAAGCTGGGCGATCTGTACGGCAGGCGCAAATTGATGCTGTTTGGCATGGGGTTATTCACCCTGGCGTCGCTGTTCTGTGGCATGGCCCAGAGCATGGAGCAACTGGTGCTGGCGCGAATTCTCCAGGGGATCGGAGCCGGTGGAATGATCTCCGTCAGCCAGGCAATCATCGGCGACATCGTGCCGCCCCGTGAGCGCGGCCGTTATCAGGGCTATTTCAGCAGCATGTATGCGGTGGCCAGCGTCGCCGGCCCGGTGCTGGGCGGATACATGACCGAATACCTTTCCTGGCGTTGGGTCTTCCTGATCAATTTGCCGCTGGGCGTGGGAGCGTGGCTGGTGGCCAATCGCACGCTGGTCGGCTTGCCGATTCCGCAACGCAAACCGGTGATCGATTACCTCGGTACATTGTTGATGATCATCGGACTGACGGCGTTGCTGCTGGGTATCACCCAATTCGGTCAGGGGCACTCCTGGCGCAGTACCGAAGTATTGGGGTTACTGGCTTGTGCGGCAGCGGTGCTGGGCCTGTTCGTGCTGCATGAACGACGCGCATCGGAGCCATTGCTGCCGATGCACCTGTTCACCAACCGCAATGCGATCCTGTGCTGGTGCACGATTTTCTTCACCAGTTTCCAGGCCATCTCGTTGATCGTACTGATGCCCCTGCGTTTCCAGAGTGTCACCGGTGCCGGTGCCGACAGCGCTGCCCTGCACCTGCTGCCGCTGGCCATGGGCTTGCCGATTGGCGCATATTTCGCCGGCCGCCGTACCTCCGTGACCGGACGCTACAAACCGATGATCCTGACCGGCGCCCTGCTCATGCCGTTGTCGATTCTCGGTATGGCGTTCAGCCCGCCACAGTCCTTTTGGCTGAGCAGCCTGTTCATGCTGTTCTGCGGTATCGCCTCGGGCATGCAGTTTCCGACCTCCCTGGTCGGCACGCAGAACTCGGTGCAACAGCGAGACATCGGCGTTGCCACCAGCACCACCAACCTGTTCCGTTCATTGGGCGGAGCGGTGGGCGTGGCACTGATGTCGGCGCTGTTGCTGGCGTTGTTGCAGGATTCGAGCTTCGCCCACCTGGCTGGCTCTTCGCTGTTGGCCGAGGGTCACTCGGGGAATGTCTTGCTGGATGGCCTGAACGCCGCACAGGGTGACGCGCAGGATGCCCTGCGCGCTGAACTGTTGCTGACGTTCAGGCATCTGTTGATGGTAAGTGCGGCGGTGTCGCTGCTGGGGTTGGCGGCGGCGATCGCCATGCCGGACAGGGTGCTCCGCGGGCGCGAGGACAAGGTCCGGTAGAGAGACCGAGTCGCCCGCATTCGCGAGCAGGCTCGCTCCCACAATGATTTCCAGAGTACACAAAATGTGTGATCACTGGAGATTCAATGCGGGAGCGGCCTGCTCGCGAATGCGGTGTATCAGGCAATACCATTCAAGGGCTGTAATACCCCACCGCCACCAGGAAATGCCCGACCTTCTTCAGATAGGCATGCTTGTTCTCGACCTTACCGGTCACCGGGTTTTTCCAGCGGTATTCATACTCGCCGTAATCCTGTTTCGCGATCAGCGCCAGCATCGGCTCCCCCACCGGCTTGCCATCCGGATCATTGATCTTGCTGAAATCGGTGTTGATCAATCGCAAGTTGGTGCCATGGGCGACATAGCGCCGGGTATCGAGGTCGACGACGAAGACATACAGGTCATCCTGCAGGTAACCGCCCTTCAGAGAGTTGATGGCTTTCAGGGTGCCCTTCTCGTCCTTGGCCAGGTCGGCCGCCGCCTTGTTCAGCAAGGCCATGGCTTGCTCCGCTGAAGCCCGTGGCAGGTAGTAACCGACCGCGAGGATTCGCTGGCCGACTCGCTGATAGTAGACATGCTTGCGCTCGACCTTGCCGTCGGACCAGTTTTGCCAACGGTACTCCGCTTGCTGGATGCCATTGCCCTCGGGCACTTTGAGCGCATCCTTGAAGGCCTTCTGCAGATCCGGCCCGAGCACATCCGACACATCCCGGCCAATCAATGCAGCCGACGGCCCACCGCTGGCGAGCATCACGCCCTTGGTATCGACCACGAAGACATACCGGTCCTGGTCGACAAACTCGCCCTGACGGCTGAAGGCGGCGAAAGCCTTGTCGCCATTGTCGTGGTAGTAGGCCAGGGCTTTTTCCAGCAAAGCAATGGCCGCCTGGCTGTCGGCCTTTTCCGTTTCGGCAGCTTGAACCTGGCCCAGGCACATCAACAGCATGCCCCCCAAACAGGCCAACTTTTGCACAATTCCCATGGCACGTCCCCCCGTTCTCTTGATGTTTCAAGAGCGTAGACGGCAATGGCGCATGCAGGGACATTCAGCGAATCGAGGCGGGGATCATTCCCGGCGAACCGGGAATGAGGCAGGGCTTACTGGCGAGTGCGCAGCTGCTGTTGCAGGTTCTGGATCTGCGCTTGCAGGCTGTTGATGGTTCGGGTGACCTGGCTGCGGAAGGCATCGAACTCAGCAGTGCTTGCGCCTTGAGAGGTGCCTGGACGGTTGTCCTGCTGGCTTTTGAGAACCACGATGTCCTGCTCCAGGCGATCGATGGCAGCGTTCGGATTGCCCTGTTTCTTCAGCGCCGTGATGTCGGCGCCCAGGCTCTTCAGTTGCGCATCGAATTTCTCGGTATCCGCCGGGGTATTTTTCAGCGTGGCCAGTTCACTACCCAAGGCTTTGACCTGCTCCTGCACTTGCGCATTGGCCTTTTGCTGCTCGGTGTCCTGGGCGGCCATCTCGGCGAGGCGCTTGTCCAGGTCGCTGGTCTGCGCGGTCATCTGCGCCAGGCGCTTGTCCAGGTCCGAGGCCTGGCCGGCGACGCCCTGTTGTTGCTTGCCCTGATCCTGCAGCTGATTTTGCAGCTGCCGGATTTGCAGCTTCAGCGCTTCGCTGTCGGTACTGACGTTAGTCTGGCTGGCGACCACCTTGCCGGAAATATCCTGCAGGCGCCCCGCCGCTTCTTCACTGATTCGCGCAAAGCTTTCCTGGGTTGCCACCAGCTGTTGCTCCATCAGCGAAATTTGCTGGAAGCTCCACCAGGCAAGGCCTGCGAAGGCAAAGAACAGGGCGCCGACCAGTGCCCACAACGGGCCGGTACTCGCCGCCTTGACCTTGACCACTGGCGGCGTGCGCGAGTGCACGGAGGTGCGGGTGCTCTTCGGGAAATCATCATCGAGGATGTCTGCACGCAGGCTCGGTACATCGTCGAAGTCATCGTTGGCATCGTTACGCATGGACATTGAGTCAACCTTTGTGAAACACGGTGTTGGCTTGATGCGGCGCAGTATAACCCCCCACGGCCGCAACGATTGACCCCGAAGCCCAACCTCGGTTCAGTGAAGCCGATTTCAGCGAATGTCCTGGGCCTTCCACCAGGCGCAGAATTCATCGAGCGCCGTCCAGAGACTGACCTTGGGGTCGTAGTCCAGATAATGCCGGGCGCGACTGATATCCAGGGTGAAATTTTTCTTCATGACCTGCATGCCCAGTCGCGACAGGGTGGGTTCGGGACGACCCGGCCACAACTTGCAGAACCCCTCATTGAGCGCCGCGACACTGTAGCCCAGGCCGTAGGAACGGTAGCGCGTGACTTGTGGGACTTCCATTTTACGCATGACGTAATTGACCACATCCCACAACGGGATCGGCGCGCCGTTGCTGATGTTGTACACCTTGCCCAGGGCTGAACCAGTGGCCATCAAACTGCTGAGCAACGCTTCATTGAGGTTGTGCACGCTGGTGAAGTCGACCTTGTTCAAACCGTTGCCAATGATCGCCAGGCGCCCCTTGCGCTGCATCTTGAGCAACCGCGGGAAGATGCTCATGTCACCGGCCCCGGTCACGAAACGCGGGCGCAGCGCCAGGGTTTCGAGGCCAAACTCCTGGGCGCCGAAAACTTTTTGCTCGGCCAGGTACTTGGTCGCGGCGTACGGGTGCTTGAAGCGTTTAGGCACCTGCTCTTCGGTCAATCCCAGATGATCGCGACCATCGAAATAGATCGACGGCGACGACAAGTGCACCAGGCGCCGAACCCGCTGCTTCAGGCAGGCTTCAACCACGTTTTCGGTGACCTGGACGTTGCCCAGGTGAAAATCCTGATAACGCCCCCACAGGCCAACGGCACCGGCGCAATGCACCACGGCCTCGACCTCGGAGCACAGGTCGCGTGCCAGCAGCGGATCGCACAAGTCGCCCTGGATAAACTCCGCGCCACGGCGCACCAGATGTTCGACGCTTTCGGCCCGGCGACCGTTGACCCGCACGTCCAGGCCCTGCTCCAGGGCGAAACGCGCAAAGCGCCCGCCAATGAAGCCGCTTGCGCCGGTGACCAGAATCTTCATGTAGTGCTCCGAATATTTCGTTTTTTGCGTATTGCGTGAGGTCTTGACGCTGCCTGTCAGCCCAACGGCACCAACCATTGCCGGGACACCTGCACCAATTGCTCGGTCAGCAACCCCAGCAACTGACCGCCATTGCGCCAATGATGCCAGTACAGCGGCACGTCGATCGGTTTATCTGGCAAAAGCTCCAGCAAAATGCCGCGCTCCAGTTGTTCGCGCACCTGAAGTTCCGGCACCAGGCCCCAGCCAAGCCCGGCCTCGGTGAGGCGGATAAAGCCTTCAGACGATGGGCAAAGATGGTGTTCGAAACCGCCATCGACGCCCAGGGATGCCAGGTAGCGATGCTGCAGGAAGTCGTCCGGGCCGAACACCAGCGCAGGAGTCCGGGCCAACTGATCGGCGCGCACGCCTTGGGGAAAGTGCCGCGCAATGAAGGCCGGGCTGGCCAATGCACGGTAACGCATCGCCCCGAGCAATACGCTGCGCGCACCGGCTACCGGGCGCTCACTGGCACACAGGCACGCCGCGACTTCACCTGCGCGCATGCGCTTGAGGCCGACGGTCTGGTCCTCGACCACCAGATCCATCAACAGGTGGTGTTGCGCGCAAAATTCCCCCACCGCCTGGGCCCACCAGGTCGCGAGGCTGTCGGCATTCAGGGCGATTCGCAGGCGTTCCGGCAGGCCCTCTTCGTCCAGCGCCGGCACCAGCGTCTGCAAATCCCGTTCAAGCAGACGTACCTGCTGCACATGGTTGAGCAGCCGCCGGCCGATCTCGGTCGGTGACGGCGGCGTGCCCCGCACCAACACCGGTTGGCCGACCCGCGCCTCGAGCAATTTGATGCGTTGTGAAATGGCCGATTGCGACAGCCCCAACACCTGGGCTGCCCGTTCGAAACCGGCCTGCTCGACCACCGCAGCCAGGGCAGAAAGCAATTTATAGTCGAACATCAGTTTTCCTAATGAGCGATCAGCAATATTGGTTTTTCTTATACAGGTTACTACTGGAAAATGGCCAGCACGAACTCTTGCACAAGGATCCTCCTCATGGCTGGCGAAACTTCACTGGCAACGCTACTGCGCAGCATGAGCCCGCAACTCAATGCCGGCGAGTACGTGTTCTGCACCCTGGCCAACGGCCAATTGCCCGTGGGACTGGAAATCATCGGCAGCTTTCGCGAGCAGGAAGGCCTGACCGTAATTCTCGAACGCTCCCATGCAGAACAGGCTGGATACAGCTTCGACTACATCGCCGCGTGGATCACCCTGAACGTGCATTCGGCCCTCGAAGCCGTCGGACTGACCGCCGCGTTCGCCACGGCCCTGGGCCATGCCGGGATCAGCTGCAATGTGATCGCCGGTTACTACCACGACCATTTGTTTGTCGGCCAGGCCGACGCCGAACGTGCGATGCAAGTGCTGCGCGACTTGGCAGCCAACGCGGAGTAAAAAATAATGTGGCAAAGCTATATGAACGGCCTGTTGGTGGCCTTCGGCCTGATCATGGCGATCGGCACGCAGAACGCATTCGTACTGGCGCAAAGCCTGCGACGTGAACATCACCTGCCGGTGGCGGCACTCTGCGTGGCCTGCGATGCATTACTGGTGGCCGCCGGGGTATTCGGCCTGGCCACGGTGCTGGCACAAAACCCGACCCTGCTCGCCATTGCCCGTTGGGGCGGCGCGGCGTTTCTGTTGTGGTATGGCAGCCAGGCGTTGCGTCGGGCCTGCTCCAGACAGAGTCTGCAACAAGGTGAGAACCAGACCGTTCGTTCGTTGCGCGCGGTGATGCTCAGTGCGTTGGCGGTTACCCTGCTCAACCCGCACGTTTACCTGGACACCGTTCTGTTGATTGGCTCCCTCGGCGCCCAGCAAACGGAGCCCGGCGCTTATGTAGTTGGGGCGGCCAGTGCGTCATTGCTGTGGTTCTTTACCTTGGCACTCGGTGCGGCATGGCTAGCGCCGTGGCTGGCGCGGCCAAGTACCTGGCGAATTCTTGACCTGTTGGTGGCGGTGATGATGTTCGCCGTAGCATTACAGCTGATCAGCGCCGGCTGATTTATTCCAAAAGGCTCTGGAACCTCTATTCCACACAGATGTTGCGTGGTTATGCCGCACCCCCGGTGCTATGATCCGACCCGATGCGCCGCAAAGAGTACAAACTCCCCGGCGCTTGTCTGGCCGCCCGTGATCGGCCTTGCGCTCACCGCAACTGACCTGATTAGGAGAATCATAATGGCTTTCGAATTGCCGCCGCTGCCGTACGCACACGATGCCCTGCAGCCGCACATTTCCAAGGAAACCCTGGAATATCACCACGACAAGCACCACAACACCTATGTCGTGAACCTGAACAACCTGGTGCCTGGCACCGAGTTCGAAGGCAAGACCCTGGAAGAAATCGTCAAGACTTCCTCGGGCGGCATCTTCAACAACGCCGCTCAAGTGTGGAACCACACTTTCTACTGGAACTGCCTGGCGCCAAACGCTGGCGGTCAACCAACCGGCGCGCTGGCTGACGCCATCAACGCAGCCTTCGGTTCGTTCGACAAGTTCAAGGAAGAGTTCAGCAAGACTTCCATCGGCACTTTCGGTTCCGGTTGGGGCTGGCTGGTGAAAAAGGCTGACGGCTCCCTGGGCCTGGCCAGCACCATCGGTGCCGGCAACCCGCTGACCAACGGCGACACCCCGCTGCTGACCTGCGACGTTTGGGAACACGCTTACTACATCGACTACCGCAACCTGCGTCCGAAGTACGTTGAGGCGTTCTGGAACCTGGTTAACTGGAAGTTCGTGGCTGAGCAGTTCGAAGGCAAAACCTTCACCGCTTAAGCTCGACGCTCCTGAAAAACCCGGCTTTCATGCCGGGTTTTTTTACGCCCGAAGAAAAATGCGGGCCATAAAAAACCCGCTGACGAATCAGCGGGTTTTTTATTGCCGCGACCAAAGGATCAGAAATCCTCCAACCGCCACACTTCGTATGCTGGCGTCTCGTAGGGGTGACTCTGTTTCAGAGCCGCCACCACCGAGCCAATCAACTCATCGGCCACCACAAGCTCGACCTTCCATTCCTCCACCCGCTCGACCTGCCCCGCCTCGCCAATGAACGGCTGACTGCCGTCCAGTGGGCGAAACTGGCCCTGGCCCAACACCTGCCAGGCACAGTGATCGTAAGCGCCGATCCGCCCGCCACCGGCAGCGAATACGGCACTTTTGACCACTTCGACATGGCTGTCGGGAACGAAGAAAGCGAGCTTGTACACAGCTATCAGTTCACCCACACACGCGCATTACGGAACATACGCATCCAAGGCGCGTCTTCGTTCCAGTCTTCCGAACGCCACGAGTTCTGCACGGCACGGAACACACGCTCCGGGTGCGGCATCATGATGGTCACGCGCCCGTCGCGGCTGGTCAATCCGGTGATCCCGCGCGGCGAGCCGTTCGGGTTGGCCGGGTAGGTTTCGGTGACCTTGCCATGGTTGTCGACGAAACGCATCGCCACGCAACCGGACAGATCAGCTTCCAGCAACGCTTCTTCGCTGGCGAACTCGGCATGGCCTTCACCGTGGGCGATGGCGATCGGCATGCGCGAACCGGCCATGCCCTGCAGGAAGATCGAGTTCGACTCCTGGATCTGCACCATCGCCACGCGCGCTTCGAACTGCTCGGAACGGTTACGCACGAAGTGCGGCCAGAACTCGCTGCCCGGGATCAGCTCGTGCAGGTTGGACATCATCTGGCAACCGTTGCACACGCCGAGGGTGAAGCTGTCGTTACGCTCGAAGAAACCCTGGAACGCATCGCGGGCGCGGCTGTTGAACAGCGCCGACTTGGCCCAGCCTTCACCGGCGCCGAGTACGTCACCGTAGGAGAAGCCGCCGCAGGCAACCAGGCCCTTGAACTCGTTCAGGTCGACACGACCAGCCAGGATGTCGCTCATGTGCACATCGATCGCGTTGAAACCGGCGCGATCGAACGCGGCAGCCATTTCCACCTGACCGTTGACGCCCTGCTCACGCAGCACGGCAACCTGTGGGCGGATGCCTTTCTTGATGTAAGGCGCGGCGATGTCCTGGTTGACGTCGTAGCTGAGCTTCACGCTCAGGCCCGGGTTGTCTTCTTCCAGCAGCACGTCGAACTCTTGATCGGCGCAGTCGGCGTTGTCACGCAGACGCTGGATCTGGTAGCTGGTCTCGGCCCACTGGCGTTGCAGCAGACGACGCTGGCCTTCGAACACGGTGTCACCGTTGAAGGTGATGTTGATCTGGCCATTGTTGATCGGCTGGCCGATCACCGACACGCACTCGCCAAGGCCGGCAGCGCTGAATTGCGCCAGGATGTCGGCGGTAGCGTCCTGGCGAACCTGGATCACGGCGCCCAGTTCTTCGTTGAACAGGATCGCGGCGATGTCAGCAGACGTTTCTGCCAGGCCGTCGAGGTTCAGGCTCAGGCCGCAATGACCGGCGAAGGCCATTTCCACCACGCTGGTCAGCAGACCACCGTCGGAACGGTCGTGGTAAGCCAGCAGGTGACCGTCGGCGTTGAGGCCCTGGATCACCGCGAAGAAGGCTTTCAGGTCTTCGGCGTCGTCGACGTCCGGAGCCTGCTTGCCGAGCTTGCCATGCACCTGGGCCAGGATCGAGGCGCCCATGCGGTTCTGGCCACGGCCCAGGTCGATCAGGATCAGGTCGGTGGTGCCCTTGTCCATGCGCAGTTGCGGGGTCAGGGTCTGACGGATGTCAGTCACTGGCGCGAAACCGGTCACGATCAGGGACATTGGCGAGGTCACGGCCTTGTCCACGCCTTCATCGTTCCAGCGAGTGGCCATGGACATCGAGTCCTTGCCCACTGGAATGGTGATGCCCAGCTCAGGGCACAATTCCATGCCGACCGCTTTGACGGTGTCGTACAGACGTGCGTCTTCACCCGGGTGACCGGCAGCGGACATCCAGTTCGCCGACAACTTGATGTCGGAGATCTTGCCGATACGCGAAGCGGCGATGTTGGTCAGGGTTTCGCCGATGGCCATGCGGCCCGACGCCGGAGCGTCCAGCAGTGCCAGCGGAGTGCGCTCGCCCATGGCCATGGCTTCACCGGTGTAGACGTCGAAGCTGGTGGCGGTGACGGCAACGTCGGCCACCGGCACCTGCCATGGGCCGACCATTTGGTCACGGGCCACGAGGCCGGTGATGGTGCGGTCGCCGATGGTGATCAGGAAGCTCTTGCTCGCGACGGCCGGGTGATGCAGGACGCGCTCGACGCAATTGCCGATGTCGAGGGTCGACGGATCGAAATCGTCGCCCAGCTCGTTTTCACGCACTACCGAACGGTGCATGCGCGGGGCTTTGCCCAACAGCACTTCGAGCGGCATGTCCACCGGGCTGTTGCCGAAGTGGCTGTCGGTGACGGTCAGCTGCGGCTCGGCCGTGGCTTCGCCGACGACGGCAAACGGGCAACGCTCACGTTCGCAGATCGCCTTGAAGCGATCGAAGTCGGCCGGGCCGACTGCCAGCACGTAGCGTTCCTGGGATTCGTTACTCCAGATTTCGTGCGGGGCCATGCCCGGCTCGTCGTTTGGAATGTTGCGCAGTTCGAAACGGCCACCACGGTCGCCGTCATTGACCAGTTCCGGGAAGGCGTTGGACAGGCCGCCCGCACCCACGTCGTGGATGAAGCTGATCGGGTTCTTGTCGCCCAGTTGCCAGCAACGGTCGATGACTTCCTGGCAGCGACGCTCCATCTCAGGGTTTTCACGCTGCACGGAGGCGAAGTCCAGGTCTGCCGAACTGGTGCCGGTGGCCATGGAAGAAGCCGCGCCGCCGCCCAGGCCGATCAACATCGCCGGGCCGCCGAGCACGATCAGCTTGGAGCCGACCACGATCTCGCCTTTCTTGACGTGTTCTTCACGGATGTTGCCCATGCCGCCAGCCAGCATGATCGGCTTGTGGTAACCGCGCACTTCATCACCGTGCGGGGTGCTGATCGACTGTTCGAAGGTACGGAAGTAGCCGGTCAGTGCCGGACGACCGAATTCGTTGTTGAACGCAGCGCCGCCCAGTGGGCCTTCGATCATGATGTCCAGCGCGGTAACGATGCGCTCGGGCTTACCGTACGGCACTTCCCACGGCTGTAAGAAGCCCGGGATCTGCAGGTTGGACACGGTGAAACCGGTCAGGCCAGCTTTTGGCTTGGCGCCACGACCGGTTGCGCCTTCGTCACGAATCTCGCCACCGGAACCGGTGGACGCGCCCGGGAACGGGGCAATCGCGGTCGGGTGGTTATGGGTTTCAACCTTCATCAGGATGTGCACCGGCTCCTGCACCGCGCCGTACTGGCGGGTTTCGGGGTCCGGGAAGAAACGCCCGGCCACGGAGCCGACGATCACCGAGGCGTTGTCCTTGTAAGCCGACAGAACGCCCTCGCTGTGCATCACGTAGGTGTTCTTGATCATGCCGAACAGGCTTTTTTCCTGGCTTTCGCCGTCGATGTCCCAACTGGCGTTGAAGATCTTGTGACGGCAGTGCTCGGAGTTCGCCTGGGCGAACATCATCAGTTCGATGTCGTGCGGGTTGCGCTTCAAGCCGACGAAGGCGTTGACCAGGTAGTCGATTTCGTCTTCAGCCAGGGCCAGGCCCAGCTCGGTGTTGGCTTTTTCCAGCGCGGCGCGGCCGCCACCCAACACGTCGATCGCGGTCAGGGGCTTGGGTTCGGCGTGGCTGAACAGGCCGGCAGCCTGTTCGAGGTTGCCCAGGACGATCTGGGTCATGCGGTCGTGCAGTGCGTCGGCGATCAACTGGGCTTCAGCGTCGCTGAACTGGCCAGCCACATAGAAGGCAATGCCGCGCTCGATACGCTGGATCTTGGTCAGGCCGCAGTTGCGAGCGATGTCGCTGGCCTTGCTCGACCAGGGCGAGATGGTGCCGAAACGTGGCAACACCAGGAACAGACGACCGGTCGGCTCCTGGACCGGAACGCTTGGACCGTACTTCAGAAGGCGCGCAAGCACCTGCTGTTCGTCGCCGGTCAGGTCGCCGGTAACTTCGGCGAAGTGAGCGAATTCAGCATACAGGCCACTGACAGCCGGAACCTTCTGGCTCAGTTGCTCAAGGAGCTTGCTGTGGCGAAAGGCAGAAAGGGCAGGAGCGCCGCGCAGGATCAACATCTTCGGGACAGCCTCGGGAAGGGGTGTGCTTTGAGGCCGTGCATTCTAGCCTAAACAGCCAGCGACAGCACCCGAAACGCTACGCACGGTTGCACTCGAGTGCCGATCTGTGTTTCTGCCCCGAAAGTCAGGTTAACCCGCCGGGTGACGACAGCTTATTTTTACTGTATCAAAATGCTGAAAAGGCCCGTTCCAGTGGGGTTCTGGCCGCTTTTGCGATCTCTAGCAGACTACCCTGTTGCTGTCGAGATATGGCGCTCGTGGTCCTTTGCGTATACTGCGCAAATGTTTTCCCCAACGGCTTTGCGTCCGCGGTACGCCAAATGGCTGATCGCAACCGGACTCTTCCTGATGCTCAGTGGCTGTGTTGATAAACCCAACACACTGGAGCGCGTAAAGGAGGATGGTGTGCTGCGGGTGGTTACCCGTAACAGCCCCGCCACCTACTTTCAGGATCGCAACGGTGAAACCGGCTTCGAATACGAGCTGGTGAAGCGCTTCGCCGACGATCTGGGGGTCGATCTCAAGATCGAGACGGCCGACAACCTCGACGACCTGTTCAATCAGGTGGGCAAGCCCAATGGCCCGGTCCTGGCGGCTGCCGGCCTGGTCAGCAGCGAAGCACGCAAAAAACAGGTGCGGTTCTCCCATCCCTACCTGGAAGTCACCCCACAGGTCATCTACCGCAACGGCAAGTCGCGTCCTACCGACGCGAAAGACCTGGTCGGCAAGAAGATCATGGTGCTCAAGGGCAGCACCCATGCCGAGCAGCTCGCACAGCTGAAACAGAAATTTCCCGGTATCGAATACGAAGAATCCGACGCGGTCGAGGTCGTGGATCTCCTGCGCATGGTCGACGAAGGTCAGATCGATCTGACATTGGTAGACTCCAATGAAGTCGCGATGAACCAGGTGTACTTCACCAACATCCGCGTTGCCTTCGACCTGGGTGACGCCAGCAACCAGAGCTGGGCCGTGGCGCCGGGCGACGACAACAGCCTGCTCAACGAGATCAACGAGTATCTGGACAAGGTCAAGAAAAACGGCACCCTGCAACGCCTGAAGGACCGTTATTACGGGCATGTCGATGTACTCGGCTACATGGGCGCGACCACGTTCGCCCAGCACTTGCAGCAGCGCCTGCCCAAGTACGAACCGCACTTCAAGGCCTACGCCAAGAAAGAACAGGTCGACTGGCGCCTGCTGGCGGCGATCGGTTATCAGGAGTCCCTGTGGCAACCGACCGTGACGTCCAAGACCGGTGTGCGCGGCCTGATGATGCTGACCCAGAACACCGCGCAAGCCATGGGCGTGTCCAACCGCCTCGATCCCAAGCAGAGCATCATGGGCGGCGCCAAGTACCTGGCCTACATAAAGGATCAGCTCGACGAGTCGATCCAGGAACCGGATCGCACCTGGTTTGCCCTGGCCGCCTACAACGTCGGCAGCGGTCACCTTGATGACGCCCGCAAGCTGGCGGCCAAGGAAGGGTTGAATCCCGACAAATGGCTGGACGTGAAAAAAATCCTGCCGCGCCTGTCCGAGAAGAAGTGGTACAGCAAAACCCGTTACGGCTACGCCCGTGGCGGCGAGCCCGTGCATTTCGTGGCGAACATCCGTCGCTACTACGACATCCTGACCTGGGTAACGCAGCCGCAGCTTGAAGGCGATCAGGTCGCCGAGGGCAACCTGCATGTGCCGGGCATCGACAAGACCAAGCCGGCCCAGGAACCTGCCCCGCTTTAACAGACACCTCAATCAAATGTGGGAGCCGGCTTGCTCGCGATGGTCGTCAATGATGACGCGAAAAACCTGATGCCCCGCGGCGCCCTCAGGTTTTTCGCGAGCATGCTCGCTCCTACCGGGCAGCCGCCAGAATCAGCGCCTTCATCTCCGAAACCGCCGACTTGAAGCCCACGAACAACGCATGGGCTACCAGCGCATGGCCGATGTTCAGTTCGTTGATGCCCTTGATCGCGGCCACCGCCTCGACGTTGTGATAGTGCAGACCGTGGCCGGCATTGACGATCAGGCCCTGCGCCAGGCCGAACGCTACGCCGTCGGCGACGCGCTTGAGCTCTTCAGCCACTTCGGTCGGCGTCTCGGCATCGGCATAACGACCGGTGTGCAGTTCGATGGCTGGCGCACCGACGCGACGCGATGCTGCGATTTGCCGTTCGTCGGCATCGATGAACAGCGACACTTCGGAGCCAATCCTCGACAGGCGCTCCACAGCAGCCTTGATCCGCGCCTCCTGCCCCGCCACGTCCAGCCCACCTTCGGTGGTCAGCTCCTGGCGGGTTTCCGGCACCAGGCAGATATGCGCCGGACGGATGCGCTCGGCGAATTGCATCATTTCTTCGGTGACGCCCATTTCGAAGTTCATGCGGGTTTGCAGCACGTCCTTGAGCACCAGCACGTCGCGCTCCTGGATGTGCCGGCGGTCTTCGCGCAGGTGCACGGTGATGCCATCCGCGCCCGCCTCTTCCGCATCCAGTGCCGCCTTGACCGGATCCGGGTAGCGCGTGCCCCGGGCCTGACGCAGGGTGGCAACGTGGTCGATGTTCACGCCAAGAAGAATGCGGGTGCTGGTGGTCACGGAAGCGCTCCAGAATAAGAAAAAGTTCGGTGCACAGCATACGGGGAGACTACGGCTTGCGAAACAGCTCGCGACTGACCAGTGGACGACCGCCCAAGTGAACAGCCAGTGCCTGGCGCATCAAACGCTTGGCCGCTGACAATGCACCAGGGGCACTCCAGTCAGCTTCAGCCATGGCCAGCAATTCGGCGCCGTTGAACAAACCGGGCTGCAGCAGATAGACCCGCTCCAGCCCCGCATCCACCTGCAAACGGTAGAGACCGTCTGGCGCAACGGGTTCGTCGTGGATATCGGTAGTCAATGAAAAGCCGTAGCCCAGGTCATCCAGCAAGCGCCATTCGAACGAACGCAGTAACGGCTCCAACGCCCGACCTTCGGCCAGGGCGAGCAAGGTCGCGGCGTAGTGATCGAACACCGAAGGGAAAGGGTCTTCGGCGGGTAGCAGGCGAATCAACAGCTCATTGAGATAAAGACCGCTGAACAGTGCCTCACCGTTGAGCCAGGTGGCGATGCCGGCGCTCTCCATGCGCCCAACATTTTTCAGCTCGCCACGACCGCGAAACTCGACCTCCAGCGGCACGAACGGCCGCGCCAGCGTCCCGGCCTTGCCCCGCGCACTGCGCAATACCGCCCGCAGCCGACCTTGCGGCGTGAGGAAGTCCACCAAGGCGCTGTTTTCGCGGTAGGCACGGGAATGGAGGACGTAGGCGGGTTGGGGGATGGGTTGGGACATGGAGCTCTCAATGATGGATCGCGATTTTGCTGACAACCCAAAACCACTGTGGGAGCGAACCTGTTCGCGAAAGCGGTGGAACAGTCAACATCAATGCTGAATGTTACATCCTCTTCGCGAGCAGGCTCGCTCCCACAGTGGATCGTTATGCAGTCTTACAGGTCGCCGTAACCCAGCGAACGCAAGGCACGCTCGTCGTCGGACCAGCCGCCCTTCACCTTGACCCACAGGTTGAGCATGATCTTGGAGTCGAACAACAGCTCCATGTCCTTGCGCGCTTCAGTGCCGATGCGCTTGATGCGCTCGCCCTTGTCGCCAATGATGATCTTCTTCTGGCCATCACGCTCGACGAGGATCAAGGCATGGATATGCAGGGTCTTGCCCTGCTGCTTGAACTCTTCGATTTCGACGGTGATCTGGTACGGCAGCTCGGCGCCCAACTGGCGCATGATTTTTTCGCGTACCAGCTCGGCGGCGAGGAAACGGCTGCTGCGGTCGGTAATCTGGTCTTCCGGGAAGAAGTGATCGTTTTCCGGCAGATGATCAGCGATGACTTTTTCCAGCGCGTCGAGGTTGTGCCCGTGCTGCGCCGAAATCGGGATGATCTGTGCGTTCGGCAACTGCTCCTGCAACCAGCTCAGGTGCGGCATCAGCTCGGCCTTGTCTTCGATGCGATCGGTCTTGTTCAGCGCAACGATCAGCGGGCCGGTCACGTATTGCACGCGCTCGAGGACCATCTGGTCTTCGTCGGTCCACTTGGTGCGATCCACCACGAAGATCACCACGTCGACGTCTTTCAATGCCGCCGAGGCAGTCTTGTTCATGTAGCGGTTCAAGGCCTTTTCGCCGCCCTTGTGCATACCGGGCGTATCGACGTAGATCGCCTGCACATCACCCTCGGTCTTGATGCCGAGCATGTTGTGACGGGTGGTTTGCGGCTTGCGCGAGGTGATCGCCAGCTTTTGGCCGAGGATGTGGTTGAGCAGCGTGGACTTGCCCACGTTCGGACGGCCGACGATGGCAACATAGCCACAGCGCGTTGCGTTTGTATCAGTCATTGCCATTCTCCACACCCAGGGCAATCAGTGCTGCGGCGGCCGCTACCTGTTCGGCAATACGACGGCTCACACCCTGACCTCGGCTTTTTTCATTCAATAGGATGATTTCACATTCGACGAAGAACGTCCGGCAATGCGGTTCACCCTGGATATCCACCACTTCGTAACGCGGCAGCTCGCAACCACGGGACTGCAGGAATTCCTGCAGGCGGGTTTTTGGATCTTTGTTGGTGTCGACCAGCGTCAGGCCTTCGAACTCCCCAGCCAGCCAGGCCAGCACGCGCTCGCGCGCCACTTCCATGCCGGCGTCCAGGTAGATCGCGCCAATCAGCGCTTCCAGGGCATCGGCCAGAATCGACTCGCGACGAAAACCGCCGCTTTTCAGTTCGCCGGAGCCCAGGCGCAGGTACTCGCCCAGATCGAAACCACGGGCCAGTACGGCCAGGGTCTCACCTTTGACCAGGCGTGCACGCAAACGCGACAACTGGCCTTCGCGGGCCAGCGGGAAGCGATCGAACAGCGCCTCGCCAGCAACGAAGTTGAGGATGGCATCACCGAGGAATTCCAGGCGTTCGTTGTTACGCCCGGCAAAACTGCGGTGAGTCAGGGCCAGGACCATCAGTTCCTGATCCTTGAAGGTATAGCCGAGCTGACGCTCGAGACGGCTTAAGGAGACGCTCACGGTTTACCCACGCTGAGTTCGTGGTTGGATTCCACCGCCATCGCCGGGAGTCGGCGCAGGCCTGGGACAATTAACGCTGTGTTCAAAAATAACGTCCTGAATATCGTTGTTTTCATGCCTCTGTCGCCGATTGTGCCGACTCCAGAAATGCATTCGGCGCTGTGTTCAACAGCGCCGTGCTTGATTACTGGATCAGGCCAACCCGCGAGAAATTCGGCAGGTGACTGAGTTTGGGTTCCGGCCAGCTCATCCAGACCGCGAAGGCTTTGCCGACGATATTCTTGTCGGGAACCATGCCCAGCAGATCCTTGGGAATGGCTGGATCATCCCAGTAGCGACTGTCGTTGGAGTTGTCGCGGTTGTCGCCCATCATGAAGTAGTGCCCGGCAGGCACTGTCCATGTACGGTCCGGTGTTGCGCGATAGCGACTCATTTCCTTGCGGATCAAGTGCTCGGCGACACCGAGTTTTTCCTTGTAGAGCTCGGCACTGCCCAGCGTGCCCGGCTCGGAGCCGACCAGCTTTTCGGCAATCGACTCACCGTTGACGAACAGACGCTTGTCAGCGGTGTACCGCACCGTATCGCCCGGCAGCCCCACTACACGCTTGATGTAGTTGACGTTCGGATCACTCGGATAGCGGAACACCATCACATCGCCACGCTGTGGCTCACCGACTTCGATGATTTTCTTGTCGATCACCGGCAAGCGAATCCCGTAGGAAAACTTGCTCACCAGAATGAAGTCGCCGACGTCCAGGGTCGGTTTCATCGAGCCCGATGGGATCTGGAACGGTTCCACCAGGAACGAACGCAGCACCAGTACGATGAACAGCACCGGGAAGAACGACTTGCCGTATTCGACCAGCAACGGTTCCTTGCCCAGTTTCTCGATCACCACCCCATCAGGCTGGCTGACGCTGCCCTGATAGGAGGCGATGGCGGCACGCCGACGCGGCGCCAGGATCAACAGATCAAGCAACGCCAACAGGCCGCAGACGAATACGGCGATGACCAGCAACAGCGGGAAATTTAGTGACATAGGACCTAACTATCCAACCTGAGCACGGCAAGGAAGGCTTCTTGTGGAATTTCCACGTTGCCGACCTGCTTCATGCGTTTTTTACCGGCCTTTTGCTTTTCCAGCAGCTTTTTCTTACGGCTGACGTCACCGCCGTAGCATTTGGCCAATACGTTCTTTCTGAGCGCCTTGACGGTTGTACGCGCCACAATCTGCCCGCCAATGGCGGCCTGGATTGCCACGTCGAACATCTGCCGCGGAATCAGTTCTTTCATCTTCTCGGTCAACTGGCGACCTTTGTAGTGCGCATTGTCACGGTGCACGATCAACGCCAGCGCGTCGACCTTGTCGCCGTTGATCAGCACGTCCAGTTTCACCAGACTAGCCGATTGGTAACGATCGAAATGGTAATCCAGCGAAGCATAGCCGCGACTGGTGGATTTCAGGCGATCGAAGAAGTCCAGGACCACTTCGTTCATCGGCAAGTCGTAGGTCACTTGTACCTGGGAGCCCAGGAACAGCATGTCGACCTGCACACCACGTTTTTCGATGCACAACGTAATGACGTTACCCAAGTGCTCTTGCGGCACAAGGATATTGGCGCGCACGATCGGCTCGCGCATGTCCTCGATGGAAGACAGGTCCGGCAACTTCGACGGGTTATCGACGTAGATCGTCTCACCGGTCTTGAGCAGCAGCTCGAAGATTACCGTCGGTGCCGTGGTGATCAGGTCCAGGTCATACTCGCGCTCCAGGCGCTCCTGGATGATTTCCATGTGCAGCATGCCGAGGAACCCGCAACGGAAGCCGAAGCCCAGGGCGTCAGAGCTTTCCGGGGTGTACTGCAGCGACGAATCATTCAGGGTGAGCTTTTGCAGGGCCTCACGGAAATCTTCGAAGTCGTCGGAGCTGACCGGGAACAGACCGGCATAGACCTGCGGCTGGATGCGCTTGAAACCTGGCAGCACATCGACGTCCGGCGTCGAACTCAAGGTCAGGGTGTCGCCCACGGGGGCACCGTGAATGTCCTTGATGCTGGCGATGATGAAGCCCACTTCGCCGGCCTTCAGGTCAGCGGTAGGGGTGTGTTTCGGGTTGAATACACCGACGCTGTCCACCAGGTGGATCTTGCCGGTGGACTTGACCAGGATCTTGTCACCCTTCTTCACGCGGCCGTGACGCACGCGCACCAGGGACACGACGCCCAGGTAGTTGTCGAACCAGGAGTCGATGATCAACGCTTGCAGCGGATCTTCGATGTTGCCGGTGGGTGCAGGAATGGTGGTAACCAGACGCTCCAACACCTCATCGACGCCCAGGCCGGTCTTGGCAGAGCAAGTGACCGCGTCGGTGGCATCGATGCCGATGATTTTTTCGATTTCTTCTTTTACGCGGTCCGGATCAGCCTGTGGCAGGTCGATCTTGTTCAGCACCGGCATCACTTCCAGGCCCTGTTCGATCGCCGTGTAGCAGTTGGCAACCGACTGCGCCTCAACGCCTTGACCGGCATCGACCACCAGCAGCGCGCCTTCACAGGCGGCCAGCGATCGGCTCACCTCATAGGTGAAGTCAACGTGACCTGGAGTATCGATGAAATTCAGCTGGTAAGTGACGCCATCACGAGCCTTGTAGTAAAGCGTGACGCTGTGCGCCTTGATGGTGATCCCGCGCTCGCGCTCAAGATCCATGGAATCCAGTACCTGGGCTTCCATTTCACGCTCGGCCAGGCCGCCGCACATCTGGATGAAGCGATCGGCCAGCGTCGACTTGCCATGGTCAATGTGGGCGATGATGGAGAAATTGCGGATATGACTCAAATCACTCACGGATCAACACTCAAAAAGGCTGCAGGCATAGCCCGCCGAAAAATAGCCGGGAATTGTACCTGATCCACGGCGCAAGCGTCACGTTTGCAGGCCAGACGGCCCGTACAAAAACGCCCCGGTCTTGTGACAGGGGCGTTTTTTATCAGCAGCGAAGCGATGAACAAGTCGCCATCAACCGGCGCGACGCAGCAACCACAGCCCCGCCAGGGCACAGACACCGGCTGGCACGAGCACCGCAAACAGTGGCGAAAAACCGAAGACCAGGCTTGAAGGCCCCAACAAATCCTGGGCAATGCGGAAGGTGAAACCGACCAGCACACCGGTAAATACCCGCTGACCGAGGGTCACCGAGCGCAACGGACCAAAGATGAAGGAGATCGCCATCAGCACCAGGGCAGCGGTAACCAGCGGCTGCAACACCTTGACCCAAAATGCCAGCCAGTAACGGCCATTGTTCAGCCCCTGCTCAGCCAGATAGTGGATATAGCCCCACAGCCCCGAGATCGACAGCGATTCCGGCGCCATGACCACGGTGCTCAGCAACTGCGGGCTCAATGCCACATCCCAGCGCTCGACCGGGGCGCTCACCACTTCAGTGTTCCTTTCGTGGAACACCGTGGTGGTGACATCGGACAACTGCCAGTGATCCTTGTCGAACTCGGCGCGCTTGGCGAAGCTCGCCGACAGCATGTGCCGCTCCTTGTCGAAGTGGTAGCGGGTCACGCCGTACAGCAGGCCATTGGGTTGTACGGAGTTGACGTGGATGAATTCGTCACCCTGGCGATGCCACAAACCGTGTTTGGCGCTTTGCGCATCGCCACTGCCCTGGGCCAGCGAGCGGTTGGCCTGGGCGGTGCTTTCAGTCGCCGGCGCGACGTATTCGCCAATCAGCACTCCCACCACCATCAGCACCAGCATCGGCTTCATGACCGCCCAGACGATCCGCCCGATGGACACGCCAGCCGCACGCATGATGGTCAGTTCACTGTTGCTGGCCAGGCTGCCGAGACCGATCAGGCAACCGATCAAGGCTGCCATCGGCAGCATGTCGTAGAGCCGGCGTGGTGCCGTCAGCAGCACGTAGCTCATGACGTCGAGCAATGTATAGGTATCACTGGCATCGCCCATCTCGTCGATGAACGCAAACAACGTGGCCAGGCCGAGAATAATCCCCAATACCGCCAGGATCGCCATGAACACACTGCTGCCGATGTAGCGGTCGAGCTTAACCACGGGCCACCTCCAGCGCACTGCGGCGACTCGCCATCTTCAAGCGCAAAGGCTCCCAATAGAGCAGACCCAGGCCAATGGCCAGGAATATCCCATGCACCCACCATAAGCCCAGCGCTGGTGGGATCTTGCCTTTTTCAAGCGCACCGCGAGCGGCAATCAGGATAGTCAGGTAGGCCATATAAAGAAGGATTGCCGGCAACAACTTGAGGAAACGCCCCTGGCGCGGGTTGACCCGCGACAACGGCACCGCCATCAAGGTGACGATGAACACCAGCAGCGGCAGGGACAGGCGCCATTGCAGCTCGGTGCGCGAACGCAGGTCATCGCTACCCAGCAAGGAGCTCGTGGGCATCGCGTCACGGTCGGTCACTTCGTCGCTGACGTCCGGCTTGGGCAGCAACACGCCGTATTCGTCGTACTTGATCGCCCGGTAATCGGCCTGCCCCGGATTGCCGTCATAGCGGTAGCCGTTATCGAGGATCAGGTAGCGGTTACCGTCGGGGCGGATTTCCTGGCGGCCTTTTTCCGCCACCAGCACGGAGATCCCGCGATCCTTGTTGTCGGAACCGAGGTTCTTTTGCGAGATGAAGACCCCCGCCAGATGGACGCGGTCATCAGACAACTGCTCGGTATAGGTCACCCGCGTGCCATCGCGCAGGGCCTGGAAACGGCCAGGCTCCAGGGTGTCGAACTCGGTCAGGGCGTCCTGCTTGTTCAGCAGCAGCTGGAACTGATTGGCGCCTTGTGGCGCCAGGCTCAGGCTCAACCAGGCAACGACCAGCGCAACCAGGGTGGCCGGAAACAGGGTCATGCGAAACAGGCGTTGCTGGCTCATGCCCGTGGCCGACAGCACGGTCATCTCGCTCTCAAGGTACAGGCGGCCGTAGGCCAGCAGTATCCCGAGAAACAGGCCCAGCGGCAGGATCAGTTGCAGGAATCCCGGCAGGCGAAAACCCATGATGAGGAACAGTGAGCCCGGATCCAGTTGACCCGAAGCGGCCTGCGCGAGGTACTTGATGAAGCGTCCACTCATGATGATGACCAGCAGCACCGCACTGACGGCACTCAAGGTCAACAGGACTTCGCGGGATAGATAACGAAAGACGATCAAACCAGACACTCCAGGGTTGTCAGGCTATGGCGGCCAAACAAGCAAACACGTCAGACAGCCCGCAAGGCAGGGCCGCCGAAAAAAAGATTGCGCATTATCCTGTGATTGGGTGCGCCTGTCACTGCGCAATGCATGGGGAGGACTGTAGGAGCGAGCGCTCCGGGCGGCGATCCGACGATGGTCGTCAACGATAACGCGGGAAGTCTAAAGCCCCTCGGCGGCCTCAGGTTCTTCGCGAGCAGTCGAGCGTCGACCGGCTGCTCCCACAATCTACAACCGAGGGTTGTCAGGCGCCGCTGGCGAGGTTCAAACTGCCGCCTTCGTCGCCGGTCGATCCTGGCGCCTTTCTATTTATAAGCAAGCGCTGCCCATACCTTGTCCAGCGCTTGCTATTGACCATCAATTCAGGGATCCGGACATGGAACTGGTTGTAAAAAGCGTCAACCCGCAAACGTTGAAAACCGCCACGCTGGTGGTTGCCGTCGGCGAGGGCCGCAAGCTCGGCGCCGTTGCCAAACAGCTCGACGAACTCAGCGCTGGCGCCATCAGTGCCGTACTCAAGCGCGGCGACCTGGCCGGCAAGGTTGGCCAGAGCCTGTTACTGCAC
This sequence comes from Pseudomonas sp. G5(2012), assembly GCF_000408945.1. Classification (NCBI taxonomy): domain Bacteria; kingdom Pseudomonadati; phylum Pseudomonadota; class Gammaproteobacteria; order Pseudomonadales; family Pseudomonadaceae; genus Pseudomonas; species Pseudomonas sp. G5(2012). Next base: position 5,324 of record NZ_APIO01000079.1, on the reverse strand, counting down.
AGCCTGCCGAACCTGAAAGCCGAACGCGTATTGCTGGTCGGCGTGGGCAAGGACGAAGAACTGGGTGACCGCCCGTTCCGCAAAATCGTTGCCGGCATCCTCAACACGCTCAAAGGCCTGGGTGGCAGCGACGCCGTGCTGGCCCTGGACGAAATCGTGGTCAAGGGCCGCGACAGCTATGGCAAGACCCGCCTGCTGGCCGAAACCCTGGTGGACGGCGAATACCAGTTCGACCAGTTCAAGAGCCAGAAAGCCGAGCCGCGCGCGCTGAAGAAAATCACCCTGGTGACCATCAAGGCCGCCGAGGCTGAAGTGCAACGCGCCGTGACCCACGCCACCGCCATCGCCAACGGCATGGCGCTTACCCGTGACCTGGGCAACCTGCCGCCGAACATCTGCCACCCGACCTTCCTCGGCGAGCAAGCGAAAAACCTCGGCAAGCAATTCAAGGACCTGAAAGTCGAAGTCCTCGACGAGAAAAAGATCAAGGCCCTGGGCATGGGCTCGTTCTACGCCGTCGGCCAGGGCAGCGCCCAACCGCCACGCCTGATCGTCATGCAATATAACGGTGGCAAGAAGTCCGAGAAGCCCTACGCCCTGGTCGGTAAGGGCATCACGTTCGACACCGGCGGCATCAGCCTCAAGCCGGGTGCCGGCATGGATGAAATGAAGTACGACATGGGCGGCGCCGCCAGCGTGTTCGGCACCGTGCGTGCCGTGCTCGAACTGAAACTGCCGATCAACCTGGTGTGCATCCTGGCTTGCGCCGAGAACATGCCCAGCGGCAACGCTTCGCGCCCGGGCGACATCGTTACCACCATGAGCGGCCAGACCGTGGAAATCCTCAATACCGACGCCGAAGGCCGTCTGGTGCTGTGCGACGCCCTGACCTACTCCGAGCGATTCAAGCCGCAAGCGGTGATCGACATCGCCACCCTGACCGGCGCCTGCGTGGTTGCACTGGGCTCCCATACCTCGGGCCTGCTGGGCAACAACGAGCAATTGATCGACCAACTGCTCAGCGCCGGCAAGGCTGCCGACGACCGCGCCTGGCAACTGCCGCTGTTCGATGAGTACCAGGAGCAGCTGGACAGCCCGTTCGCCGACATCGCCAACATCGGCGGTCCGAAAGCCGGCACCATCACCGCGGCTTGCTTCCTGTCGCGCTTCACCAAGAACCTGAACTGGGCGCACCTGGACATCGCCGGCACCGCCTGGACCAGCGGCGGCAAGGACAAGGGCGCCACCGGTCGTCCGGTTCCGCTGCTGACCCAATACCTGCTGGACCGTGCCAAAGCCTGAAACCAATGACCCTGGGGCGACGTCACTTTTGGGCGACGTCGACCCGGGCTCAGGAACCGCAATGACCAAAGTCGACTTTTATATCCTGCCCAGCGCCGATCCTTCGGCGCGGCTGGACTTCGCCTGCAAGCTCACCGAAAAAGCCTGGCGCATGGGCCATCGCGTCTACCTGCATTGCAGCGATGCGGCCCAGCGTGACGATCTCGATGCGCGCCTGTGGGCATTCAAGGGTGAAAGCTTCGTGCCCCACGGCCCCGCTGAAAATGAGCCCGACAGCCTGATCGTGCTGGGCGTTGGCGATGACTGCGGTTCGCATCAGGACCTGCTGGTCAATCTCGACCTGAAAGTACCGGCCTTTGCCCAGCGTTTCGCCCGCGTGGCGGAAGTGGTGGTTGAAGATCCGGTCATACGCACGGCTGCGCGGGAGAGTTTCCGTTTCTACCGCGAACAGGGCTATCCTCTGCAAGATCACCGTTTACAGCGACTCTGAGCATTCCGATGGACACTCCAAAACCGCTGCAACAATCCGCGCACCTGCTGGACGACCTCGAGTCGATCCGCCAACTGCTCGGCGATGACAACCTGCAACCACCGCTGCTGACCGACACGGTCGAGGAAGGTGACCAGGAACAGATCCCGATGTTGTTCGACACCGTCCGCGAACCCGCGCCGGCCGTCGCACCAACACCCCTCAAACCTGCTGCCGAACCCGCGCCGAGCGCCAATCAGAACGCCGACGCCCTGCTCTACCTCGACAGCGAACTGCGCGCCGCTGCGCAATTGATCATGCAAGACGTGATCGACGACTTCGCGCCGCACATCGAAACCGAAATCAAACGCCGCCTCAGCGCGCGCATGGAACGGCTTCTCAGTCAGTACAACGACTGAGCCACACACTGCCCCCCCCTGTGGGAGCGAGCCTGCTCGCGAAGGCGGTGTAACAGTCACCCTTTAAGTCGACTGGCACAACGCTTTCGCGAGCAGGCTCGCTCCCACATTCGCTCTGCGCCTGTCTGCACCTGCTCGCCCTATCCTTGATGCCCCGCTATACTCGTCGGCTTTTCCTGAATTAATGCCAATAGGGTCCCGCCGCGCATGGATAAGACCTACCAGCCGCACGCCATTGAAACTTCCTGGTACAACACCTGGGAGTCAGAGAATTACTTCGCCCCGCAAGGCGCGGGCGAGTCCTACACCATCATGATCCCGCCGCCGAACGTCACCGGCAGCCTGCACATGGGACATGGCTTCAACAACGCGATCATGGACGCCCTGATCCGTTTCCGCCGCATGCAGGGTCGCAACACCCTGTGGCAACCGGGTACCGACCACGCCGGTATCGCCACGCAAATGCTGGTGGAGCGTCAACTCGAAGCCCAGGGCCAGAATCGCCACGACCTGGGCCGCGACAAATTCCTCGAGAAAGTCTGGGAATGGAAGGATCAGTCCGGCGGCAATATCAGCCGTCAGATCCGTCGTCTCGGCTCGTCCGTGGACTGGAGCCGCGAGCGCTTCACCATGGACGACGGCCTCTCGGAAGCCGTGAAGGAAGCGTTCGTGCGCCTGCACGAAGATGGCCTGATCTACCGCGGCAAGCGCCTGGTCAACTGGGACACCAAGCTGCACACGGCGATTTCCGACCTTGAAGTGGAAAACCACGACGAAAAAGGTTTCCTGTGGAACCTGAAGTACCCGTTGGCCGATGGCGCCAAGACCGCTGAAGGCAACCCGTTCCTGATCGTCGCGACCACCCGCCCGGAAACCATGCTCGGCGACTCCGCCGTCGCGGTTAACCCGAACGATGAGCGCTACAAAGCCCTGATCGGTAAATTTGTCGAGCTGCCGCTGGTCGGCCGCCGCATCCCGATCATCGCCGACGATTACTGCGATCCCGAATTCGGCACCGGCTGCGTGAAAATCACCCCGGCCCACGATTTCAATGACTACGAAGTCGGCAAGCGCCACAACCTGCCGCTGCTGAACATCTTCGACAAGAACGCCCATGTCTTGCCAGCCGTTCAGGCGTTCAACCTCGATGGCACTTTGAACGAAACGATCGACGGCAAGATCCCGGCCGAGTATGCCGGCCTGGACCGTTTCGAAGCGCGTAAACAGATCGTTGCGGCGTTCGAGGCCGCGGGCCTGCTGGTCAGCGTCGACGATCACGCCCTGAAAGTACCGAAAGGCGACCGTTCCGGCACCATCATCGAGCCGTGGCTGACCGACCAGTGGTATGTGTCCACCAAGCCGTTGGCCGAACCTGCGATTGCCGCCGTCGAGGACGGTCGCATCCAGTTCGTGCCGAAACAGTACGAAAACATGTACTTCTCGTGGATGCGTGACATCCAGGACTGGTGCATCAGCCGTCAGCTGTGGTGGGGCCACCGGATTCCAGCCTGGTACGACGAGTCGGGCAAAGTCTACGTCGGTCGCGACGAAGCCGAAGTGCGCGCCAAGCACAACCTCGGCCCGGACGTCGCGCTGCAACAGGACAACGACGTACTCGACACCTGGTTCAGCTCGGGCCTGTGGACCTTCTCCACGCTCGGCTGGCCGGAACAGACCGAATTCCTGAAGAAATTCCACTCCACCGACGTCCTGGTCACCGGCTTCGACATTATTTTCTTCTGGGTTGCCCGGATGATCATGCTCACCATGCATTTGGTGAAGAACGAAGACGGCACACCGCAGGTGCCGTTCAAGACCGTGTACGTGCACGGCCTGGTGCGTGATGGCCAAGGCCAGAAGATGTCCAAGTCCAAGGGCAACGTCCTGGACCCACTGGACATCATCGACGGTATCGAGCTCGAAGAGCTGGTGCAGAAACGCACCTCCGGCATGATGCAGCCGAAACTGGCGAAGAAGATCGAGAAGCAGACCCGTGAAGAGTTCGCCGAGGGTATCGCCAGCTACGGCACCGACGCCCTGCGCTTCACCTTCTGCTCGCTGGCGTCCACCGGTCGCGACATCAAGTTCGACATGGGCCGCGTCGAAGGCTATCGCAACTTCTGCAACAAGATCTGGAACGCCGCGCGCTACGTGCTGGACAAGGGCGAAGACTGCGGCCAGAACGGCGAAGCCTACGAGCTCTCTCTGGCTGACCGCTGGATCATTTCGCAGCTGCAACGCACCGAAGCCGAAGTCACCCGCCAGCTCGACCAGTTCCGTTTCGACCTGGCCGCGCAAGCCTTGTACGAGTTCATCTGGAACCAGTATTGCGACTGGTACCTGGAACTGTCCAAGCCAGTGCTGTGGGACGAAAACGCCCCGGTCGAACGCCAGCGCGGCACCCGTCGCACCCTGGTTCGCGTGCTCGAAGTTGCCTTGCGCCTGGCGCACCCGTTCATGCCGTTCATCACCGAAGAAATCTGGCAGCGCGTCGCGCCGCTGGCCGGTATCGAAGGCAAGACGATCATGCTGCAACCTTGGCCAGTGGCCAATGAAGCGCGCATCGACCAGGCCGCCGAAGACGACATCGAATGGCTCAAGGGCCTGATGCTCGGCACGCGTAACATCCGTGGCGAGATGAACATCGGCCCGGGCAAACCGCTGCCGCTGTTCCTGAAGAACGTCAGTGCAGAAGACCAGCGTCGCCTGACCGAGAACGAAGCCCTGCTGAAGAAGCTGGCGCGCCTGGAATCGATCACCGTGCTGGCTGCTGGCGAAGAAGCACCGCTGTCCGCCACTGCCCTGGTCGGCGAGATGGAAGTGCTGGTGCCAATGGCTGGCCTGATCGACAAAGGTGCCGAGCTTGCGCGCCTGGACAAGGAAATCCAGCGCCTGCAAGGCGAAGTGCAGCGCGTCGGTGGCAAGCTGTCCAACGCCGGGTTCGTTGACAAGGCTCCGGCCGAAGTCATCGACAAGGAACGCGCCAAACTGGCCGAAGCCGAACAGGCTCTGGGCAAGCTGGCCGAGCAGCATGCGCGGATTGCCAGTCTGTAACGGCAAATCGCAATAAAAAAAGGGAGGCCCAAGTGGCCTCCCTTTTTTATGTCCACCGCAAATCCCCCTGTAGGAGCTGC
>NZ_APIO01000078.1:0-13021 GCF_000408945.1 Pseudomonas sp. G5(2012) | reverse complement strand
CGAGCCTGCTCGCGAAAGCTTTATATCAGCTGACGTATACGTTGGCTGACACACCGCTTTCGCGAGCAGGCTCGCTCCCACAGTTGATGGGGGGGTTGGTTAGACGCGGAACTGGTCCATCAGGCTCTGCTGTTGATTGGCCAGGCGATTGAGCGACTGGCTTACCCGCGCCGACTCATTGGCTTGCCCCGACAGCGATTCGGTGACGTCGCGGATGGTCGCCACGTTGTGGTTGATTTCCTCGGCCACGGCGCTTTGCTCTTCGGCGGCGCTGGCGATTTGCAGGTTCATGTCGCTGATCACGGTGACCGCGTCACCGATCTGCTGCAGCGCCGTCACGGCCTGGCCAACCTGTTCGACACTGTCCTGGGCCTGGCGGTGGCTGTTGCCCATCGAGCCGACCACGTCCTGGGTGCCGCTTTGCAGTTGTTCGATCACCAGGCGGGTTTCTTCGACCGACTCCTGGGTGCGGCGCGCCAGGTTGCGCACTTCGTCGGCCACCACGGCAAAACCGCGCCCGGCTTCACCGGCACGGGCGGCTTCGATGGCGGCATTGAGGGCCAGCAGGTTGGTCTGTTCGGCAATGGCGCGAATTACTTCCAGGACCGAACCGATTTTCTCGCTGTTGGCCGCCAGGCCTACGACCTGGACCATTGCCGCGCTCATGTCGGCGGCGAGGTTGTCGATGCTGGTGGTGGTGCGGTCGATCACGGTCAGGCCCTGGCGGGTGGCCTGATCGGCATCCCGTGCCGCCTGTGCCGCTTGGGCGGCGCTGCGGGCGACGTCCTGGGCGGTGGCACTCATTTCGTGGGAGGCGGTCGCCACCTGGTCCACCTGGCGGTATTGCTGCTCCATGCCGGCGCTGGTCTGGGTGGCAATGGCGGACGACTGGTCCGCCGTGCCGCGGGCGTCCTGTACCGAGCGCTTGACCTCGGCAATGATCGGTTGCAGCTTGTCGAGGAAACGGTTGAACCAGCCAGCCAATTGCCCCAGCTCATCCTGCTTGTCATAGGCCAGGCGGCGGGTCAGGTCACCTTCGCCACTGGCGATGTCCTGGAGCATGTGCGCCACGCCGAGAATTGGCCGGGTCACGCTACGCGCCATCAGCCAAACCAGCAGCAAGCCGATCAGCGCCGCGAGGATGCCCAGGCCGAGTTCGGTCAGCGTGCCGGCGGTGTTGCTGTCATCCAGTTGTTTTTTCAGGGCCTCAGCCGGGCCGACGAGGACTTTTTCCGGCACATCGAGCAGCACGCCCCAGGCTTTGCCGCCGGGAATCGGCTGGAACGGCGCCAGCACTTTCAATTGCTGATGGCTGTGCAGGCTGGCGGTCTTGCTGTTGGTGGTGAGCATGTGCATCAGTTCGGCGCCGGTGGTGGTGTCCACCGCTTCCAGGCGCTGACTGAGTTTGCTGGCATCCAGGCTGTAACCGGCGAGCAGACCGGCCGGGCTGACGATGCTGACGCTGGTCTGGCCGTCATAGAGCTTCTGGCTTGCGCTCTGGCTGATCGCCTGCAGGCTGTTGAGGTTGATGTCCACCGATAGCGAGGCGATGACCTTGCCATTGACCATCAGCGGGAAAACGATGCTGGTCATCAGCACGTTCTGTCCGTCGATCATATAAAAGTACGGCTCGATCACGCAGGGTGCGAGGCGGATGCGCGGGCAGGTGAACCAGGCGTTGGCCGGTTCGCCGCTGGGGCCGGTGCGCGTGTCGGCGATGTCGCTTTCGGGCAGCGCCATGGACGTCACCTTGCCCGGTGTCGGTTGCGACCAATAGAGGGCGAAACGGCCCTTGTCGTTGCTCCCCAGTTCGGCCTGGCCGCTGAACAGATCGTCCTTGCCGTCCAGTGCGTTGGGTTCGAAAACCAGCGATAGGCCCAGCAGCTCGGGGTTGGCTTGCAAGGCCGACTTGACCTGGCGGGTCAGGTCTTCGCGCAGGTCGAAGGCATCGAGGAATCGCTTTTCCGCCTGCTCGCGCAGAAACAGCACCTGGCGCGAAAAACCGTGGCCATATTGATAAGCGTCCATGAACTGCTGGCGGATCATCAGCGCCTGGTTTTCACCCTGGGACTCGATCCGGGCCTGGGCGGCTTCGGTCAGCATCTCCATGCTCGAGGCTTTCACCAGTGCGGAGCTATGCTCCATGCGATACAGCGAAAGACCCACCAGCAGGGTCACGATGCCCGCCAGGCATAACCCGGCCAACAGGGTGATTTTCCATTGGATGGAAAGTTGTCTGAGCGACATGGACGCGTCCTTATTCGATAAATATCTGCGACTTTGCTCTGTAACGGCCGCGATCGGCCTTTCTTTACGCCGCCCCACAAATATCGAATTATCCCCTGTAGGAGCTGCCGAAGGCTGCGATCTTTTGACTTTCAACCTCCTTGAAGGCGCTGAAGATCGAAAGATCGCAGCCTTCGGCAGCTCCTACAGGTGCAGTGTTGGCTTTGACAAGGCGGCAGCCGTCCGGCAAAGTGCGCGCCCTCTAATAAAACCCATTCCTTTATCCGTAGACGGCGCTCGCAGACTGCCGGCCGGACTCTTTTCGCTTGCCCAGAGGTAACGACAATGAATGCAGTAATTGCCGCGGTCGGCATCATGCTGATACTCAGCCTGTCCCGCGTGCATGTGGTAATCGCTCTGATCGTGGGGGCGCTGGTTGGGGGGCTGACCGGTGGCCTTGGCATCGACGCGACGCTCAAGGCGTTCAACAGCGGCCTGGGCGGTGGGGCAACGGTGGCATTGTCCTATGCGTTGCTCGGCGCGTTTGCGGTGGCGATTGCCAAATCCGGACTGGCCCATGCCTTGGCGGACAGGGCCTTGGCGATGGTCGACCGGCAGCATGCCAGTGGCGGTGGCCAGGTCAAATGGCTGCTGATCGGCCTGTTGTGGATCGTGGCCATCGCTTCCCAGAACATCCTGCCGATTCACATCGCGTTCATTCCGTTGCTGGTGCCGCCGCTGCTGTATGTGTTGACCCGGCTGCAACTGGATCGTCGATTGATCGCCTGCGTCATGACCTTCGGCCTGATCACCCCGTACATGTTCTTGCCGGTGGGCTTTGGCAACATTTTCCTCAATGAAATCCTGCTGGCCAACGTCGCCCGCAGTGGCGTCGATATCAGTGGCATCAACGTGACCCATGCCATGGGTATCCCGGCACTGGGTATGTTCGTGGGCCTGCTGATCGCGTTTGTCAGTTACCGCAAGAAGCGCGTCTACGACCTGGAAAAGATCGAGCAGGTCGAGCAGGTCGCGGTGCAGTACAACCCCCTGAGCCTGATTGTCGCTGGCGTGGCGATTGCCGCGGCATTCATCATTCAGTTGCTGCTTGATTCGATGATCATTGGCGCGTTGGTGGGCTTCCTGATTTTTTCGGTGTCGGGCATCGTCAAGTGGCGCGACACCGATGACCTGTTCACCGAAGGCATGAAGATGATGGCGATGATCGGTTTCATCATGATTGCCGCTTCCGGTTTTGGCGAAGTGATCAAGGCCACCGGGCAGGTGCAGACGCTGGTCGAGACCTCGGCCTCGTGGATCGGCCACAGCAAGGCCGTCGGTGCCTTGCTGATGTTGCTGGTCGGGTTGTTGGTGACCATGGGGATTGGTTCGTCATTTTCCACCGTGCCGATCCTGGCGGTGATATTCGTGCCCTTGTGCGTGCAGCTGGGCTTCAGCCCGATTGCCATCGTGTCTATCATCGGGACCGCAGGTGCATTGGGCGACGCCGGATCACCAGCGTCGGATTCGACCCTGGGCCCGACCTCTGGACTGAACATCGACGGTCAGCATCACCACATCTGGGACACCGTGGTCCCGACTTTCCTGCACTACAACCTGCCATTGCTGGTGTTTGGCTGGATAGCGGCGATGGTGCTCTGATTTCACCCATCGCCTCGCCAGCAAGCCGGCTCCTACAGGTCCCAATAGGGGACTTCGCCAAAGCATTCGACAAAGAAGTCGATCACCGTCCTGACTTTCACCGACAGGCGGCGGCTGCCGGGCCAGAGCACGGCGATCTGCTGCGGCTCAAGGCTGTTGGAGACCTGGTAGTCCCCCAGCACCGGCACCAGCGTGCCGTTGCGCACCGCCTCGCCGATCAACCATGACGGAAACATCACCAGCCCCAGGCCCTGCACGGCGGCCTGGGTCAGGGTGTCGGCGTGGTTGCCGGTGATCGGCCCTTTCACCGCATAGGGGGTCCATGGCAGCTGGCCTTTGCGGAAAAACCAGCGTTGCAGGCCTGCCACCCCTTTGTAGGCCAGGCATTGATGGGCGGCGAGATCGTCAGGGTGTCGCGGCGTGCCGTAGCGTTGCAGGTACGCCGGGCTCGCCGCGACCTGAAAGCGCTGTGGTGCCAGTATTCGCCCCTGCATGCTGGAGTCGTGCAGGGGGCCGATGCGAAACAGCAGGTCGGCGCCTTCCTGCAGGGGGGCGACGTAGCTGTCGGTCTGCTGGATATCCAGTTGCAGTTTCGGATAACGCGCGCACAACTGCCCCAGCCACGGGGTCAGATGCCGCTGGCCGAACACCACCGGCGCGTTGATCCGCACCAGTCCGCTCGGCTCACTTTGCTGTTCCTGCAGGGCCTGTTCGGCTTCTTCCAGTTGCACCAGTACCAATCGCGCGTGTTCTCCCAGCAGCCGTCCGGCCTCGGTCGGCGTGACGGCGCGCGTGTGGCGGTAAAGCAATTGCTGGTTCAGGGCCTGTTCCATCAACTGGATCTGGCGGGAAATCGAAGAGGGCGCCACGCCCTCGCGGCGGGCTACTTCGGAAAAGCTGCCGTGGTCGAGCACCGCGACAAATAGCCGGAGTGCCTTGAAACCCAGTTCGTTGAGGCCGTGCATCGTTAGTCCTGCTGTGCGCGTTGCGCAAAAGTGTTGTCCAGATGCTCCCATTTATCGCACAGAAGTGACAATCGATAATGCGCGCCATGTTTCCTTGAACGGAGTTTTACCGTGCAGTCTTCTTCTCTCGACAGCGTCGCTGCCGTTGCAACGCCGACCGCTCGGCCAGGGCTGCGCCTGTTGCTGCTGCCCCTGGTGATCCTGGCGGGCATGGGCCTGTCCGTGGAGGCCGGGTTGCTGGGGCCGTTGGGCATTCAGGTCGGTCATTTATGGGCGACCTTGAGTATTTTTGGCGTCGGCTCGGCGATTCTGTTTTTCCTGTTGCTGCTCAGCGGCCCGCAACAGGGCCCGGCGCTGAGCCAATTACCGCGCTGGCAATTGATCGGCGGTTTTCTCGGGCCGGTCTATGTCGTGGTGCTGACGCTGGCCACACCGCACATCGGCATTGCGATGACGATGATCGCGATCCTGTCCGGGCAGGTCGGCAAAAGTGTGCTGATCGACCATTTCGGCTGGTTCGGTACCACCCGCAAGAAAGTCAACGCTGAGCGCTGGCTGGCCTTGCTGCTGATTGTCGCGGCACTTGTCCTGATTGCACGGGGTTGATGATGAGTCTGATTATTTTGTTGGCGCTGGTCGTGGCGGCCGGTGCGATCCTGAGCGTGCAGGCGGCGATCAACGGGCGCCTGGGTGAAACGGTTGGCGTGTTGCGCAGCAGTTTGCTCACTTTCGTGGTGGGGACGGTGCTGACCGGGCTACTGATCGTATTTTTCGAACCGGCTCACGCCGTGAGCCTGCTGGACGTGCCGAAGTGGCAGCTCGGCGGGGCGCTGTTCGGTGTGGTCTACATGATGGTGATGGTGGGGGCGGTGCCACGGGTGGGCACGGCGGTCGCGACGGTGGCGGTGATCGTCGGGCAACTGGGGATGGGGATGCTGATCGATAATTTCGGCTGGCTGGGCAATCCGGCGATCGAGTTGTCGGGGAGTCGGGTGCTGGCGATGGTGCTATTGGGCCTGGCCCTGGTATTGATGTATCGCAGCAGCAGTCGGGTAACGGGTTGAACGCTTGAGGCGGCCTGCCTCCTGATCAACTCCTACACTGGTACAACGGGCTGCTCATCCAGCCCGCCGACGACCACTGCCAAAGGAGTCTGCGCCATGACCGATGAAAAAAGCATCTGTGACTGTCCGAAGTGCAACTGCAAGCTCGGTGAACATCCTGTCGTGCGTCACGGCAAGCATTACTGCTGTGAAGCCTGTGCCAAGCACCACGAGCACGGCGAAGAGTGCGCCCATCAAGGCTGCAAGTGTGCGCACTGATCCTTGTGCACAGGAACGTGGGGCCTAGTCGGGCTCCACTTCCAGTTTCAGGCTGTCGTCATCCTGCCGTTCGCTGTGGCGCACGGTGCCCGCCAGGCGTCGGCCATCGACCCTGACCACCACCGTCTTGGCCTGCTCCAGATCTTCCGGCAAGGGCGCCGGGACTCTCACTGCAAAGCGCGTCGGATCACCTTCGACCTGTTCCAGGCCGACCCGGCATTCGGTGCTGCGGGTGACGCGGCCGAACAACGTATCCAGACCGTAGTCCAGATGTGCAGGGCTGCTGACGAGTGTCGAAGTCATTTTCTTCCCCCCAATCCTGATCGCTGCCCGGCTAGCCGGCCGGGCGCCACTTGACGTTCTCCACGCCGAATTTTTCTGCCATCGGTTTGCTGGTCTTTTGCACTTTTTCACGGCCAAAGCGAGGGATGCGTCCAACCCCCGCGTCGCAGCTTGCCCAATGCCAGGCCTCCGCGTTGTCCATTTTGTCCAGACGGATGATGAACGACTTGGGGACGCCATGAAGAGTGTATTCAATGACGAACAGTTTTGCGTTGTTCATAGAGCCTTTGTTCCTCCCTGTTGTACATAGAGGGATCTTTGGGCGCTGGGAAAATTCATTCGGATTGTCCGACGGTGCATGTCATCCGCGCATTCCGGCAGGCGGCGCCCACTTGGGCAGTGGCGGCTCTGGTAGAATCGGCCCCATTGATCCCAAGAGGTGCCCCCATGAGCGAGCCGATCCGCCTGACCCAATACAGCCATGGTGCTGGTTGTGGCTGCAAGATTTCCCCCCAGGTGCTGGAAGTGATTCTGGCCGGCAGCGGGGCGCAGAATCTTGATCCGAAACTGTGGGTCGGCAATGCCTCGCGTGATGACGCGGCGGTTTACTCCATCGATGAGGAACGTGGCGTGGTGTCGACCACCGACTTTTTCATGCCGATCGTCGATGATCCTTTCGATTTTGGCCGCATTGCCGCCACCAATGCCATCAGCGATATCTACGCCATGGGTGGCGATCCATTGATGGCGATCGCGATCCTTGGCTGGCCGGTCAATGTGCTGGCGCCAGAGATTGCCCGGGAAGTGATTCGCGGCGGGCGCTCGGTGTGCGATGAGGCCGGGATTCCCTTGGCGGGCGGGCATTCGATCGACGCACCGGAGCCGATCTTCGGTCTGGCCGTCACCGGTTTGGTGCAAAAGCGCCACATGAAGCGCAATGACACGGCCACGGCCGGTTGCCTGTTGTACCTGACCAAGCCCCTGGGCATCGGCGTGCTTACCACGGCCGAAAAGCAGGGCAAATTGCGCAGTGCCGATGTGGGCCTGGCCCGCGACTGGATGTGCACCCTGAACAAACCCGGCAGCCGTTTTGGCAAGCTGGACGGCGTTACCGCAATGACCGATGTCACCGGTTTCGGCCTGCTTGGGCACCTGGTGGAAATGGCCGATGGCAGCGGCCTCACCGCCCGCATCGACTATGAACGGGTGCCACGCTTGCCGGGCGTCGAGTATTACATCGACCAGGGCTGTGTGCCGGGTGGCACATTGCGCAATTTCGACAGCTATGCGAGTAAGCTCGGGCGCCTCCAGGAGCTGCACAAGCGCGTGCTGTGCGACCCGCAAACCAGCGGTGGCCTGCTGGTTGCCGTGACGCCCGAGGGCAACGCCGGCTTCCTCGCGGTCGCCGCCGAACTGGGACTGAACCTGACGCCAATCGGTGAACTGGTCGAGCGACAGAGCCGCGCGGTCGAGGTGTCGTGATGCCCGTCGACTGTACTGATTACCGCGACATTTTTCTCAACGACCGGCCAATGATGGACGCTCGTGCGCCGGTCGAGTTTCTCAAGGGCTCGTTTCCCGGCGTGGTCAACCTGCCGCTGATGAATGATCAAGAACGGCAGCGTATCGGTACCTGTTACAAGCAACACGGGCAGCAGGCGGCGGTTGAGCTGGGCCATCAGTTGGTGTCCGGCACCCTCAAGGCCGAGCGCATCCAGGCCTGGGCGGATTTTGCCCGGGCCCATCCTGATGGCCTGTTGTATTGTTTTCGTGGTGGCCTGCGCTCGCAGATCGTCCAGCAATGGCTCAAGGACGAGGCGGGCATTGACTACCCGCGAGTAGGCGGCGGCTACAAGGCCATGCGCACCTTCTTGCTGGGAACCCTGGACCAGGCCGTGGCCCAATGCGATTTCGTCTTGTTGGGCGGCATGACCGGCACCGGTAAAACCGAGCTGCTCACGCAACTGGACAACGGCCTGGACCTTGAGGGACATGCCAACCATCGCGGTTCCAGTTTCGGCAAGCGCGTAACTGCCCAGCCGTCGAACATCGACTTCGAAAACCGCCTGGCCGTGGACGTGCTGAAAAAGCGTGCCCGCGGTTTCGAACAGTTCGTGCTGGAAGACGAAAGCCGCGCGGTCGGCAGTTGTGCACTGCCACTGCCGCTGTACCAGGGCATGCAGCAGTTCCCGATGGTCTGGCTCGAAGACAGCCTGGAGGGGCGGATCGAGCGAATCCTGCGCGATTACGTGGTGGACCTGTGTGCAGAGTTCATCGCGGTGCATGGCGAGGAAGGTTTTGCGCTGTTTTCCGAGCGCTTGCTGGCGAGCCTGGACAATGTGCAAAAGCGACTGGGCGGCGAGCGGCACCGGCGCATGCTGATCCTGATGGAAGAGGCTTTGGCCGAGCAAGGGCGCAATGGTGCGGTAGATTTGCACCGGGGCTGGATCGAGGGCTTGCTGGTTGAGTATTACGACCCGATGTATGCCTTTCAGCGGGAGAAGAAAGGGGCGCGGATCGAGTTTGCCGGGGAGCGGGGGGCGGTGTTGGAGTATTTGCGCGAGCGGGGCATTCAGCGCGGGTGAGGGTGGTCTTGCCGGCCCCTTCGCGAGCAGGCTCGCTCCCACAGTAGATCTTCAATAAACGCCGAATTTGTGTACGCCGAAGATTTACCGTGGGAGCGAGCCTGCTCGCGAAGGCGTCCTATCAGGCACCCCAAAATCAGGTCGGGCAACTCTCCTGCCCGTTATCCAGCCCCTGCTTGTAGCTATGGCTTTGCAAGCTGGCCTTGCCGTTGTGCCAGGTCAGGGTCAGCACGTACAGCGAGTCATAGTCGCTCGATTCCCAGTCCTCGGTGATCTTCTGTTTCTTGCCGACGGCTTCACCGGCGACCTTGTTGATCAGTTCTGGCAGATAGCCGTGGGACCAGGCCGTATAGATGACCGAGTTGTGGTACTTGTCGTGGAGCAGTTCATCGGCCAGGTCACTGGTGTCGTTGGCCGAGAAGTTGATGTTCACCGGCAAACCGAGCTTGATCGCGCTGGGGCTGATGGTCATCAAGGGGCGGATGTAGCTGTAGGAGTTGTCCAGTTCGCCTTCCTCGACATTGCGCGTCGGGTTGGCGGCGAACACGTAGTCGGCCTTGCCGAATTTTTCTGGCAGCAGGGTGGCCAGGTCGATGGCGCGGTTCAAGCCCTGGCAATTGAGCTGGCCCAGGCCGCCCTCGGGCTTTTCCGCATGGCGCAGGAACACCAGGGTCTGGGTGCCATCCACCGGCTGGGCGCGGCTTTCGCTGGACTCCAGCACCAAAAACAACGTGCTGGCTGCCAGCAAGGCGGGCAGGAGCAAATACGCACGATGTTTAAAGTGTCGGGTGAATTTCAAGGGATTGATCATTGAATAAAAGGTTCTTCAGCGCATTGGGTTAAGGCTGACAAACCTTTGCACCGCGACTTTCCTGCGTCGGGTGTTTTCCATGTCGTGGAGCCGTTCCGTATCAAAGGGACATTACTCAGAGTCCCCTGAAGCCCGTTTGGTTCGATTCCGGCCGAGAGCGCAGCACTCTACCGATAACCTTTGGCGGGTTGCAGCAAAGGTTATCGACAGGATGTTGCGAAATTATGGACACCCTACACGAGCGGGTAGACAAACACAGTTATCTCGCTTGATCTTGACCATCAGCGATAATCATGGCGCCAGGCGCCGCAGTCCGGGTCATCTCCTTTATGATCGGCATTCTCAATTTCTCGTGGAGGCTCCCATGACCGATTTGTCTGCGTTCCCCATCACCCGCAAATGGCCGGCACGCTACCCTGAGTGGATTCAACTGTATTCCTTGCCGACCCCCAATGGCGTCAAGGTTTCGATCATGCTCGAAGAGATCGGCCTGCCCTATGAGCCCCATCGCGTCGGCTTCGACACCAACGACCAGCTGTCGCCCGAGTTCCTGTCGCTGAACCCGAACAACAAGATCCCGGCCATTCTCGATCCCCATGGTCCGGACGACCAGCCGTTGCCGCTGTTCGAGTCCGGGGCGATCCTGATCTACCTCGCCGACAAGAGCGGGCAATTGCTGGCCCAGGAAACGGCGGCGCGCTACGAGACCATTCAGTGGCTGATGTTTCAGATGGGCGGCATTGGCCCGATGTTCGGCCAGCTCGGTTTCTTCAATAAATTCGCCGGCAAGGACTACGAAGACAAGCGACCGCGTGACCGCTATGTCGAGGAAAGCCGACGCCTGCTCAGTGTCCTCGATGCACGCTTGCAAGGGCGCGACTGGATCATGGGCGAACGCTATACCATCGCCGATATCGCGACCTTCCCGTGGGTGCGCAACCTGATCGGTTTCTATGAAGCCGGCGACCTGGTCGGCATCCAGAACTTCCCCAACGTCACGCGGGTGCTGGAGAAATTCCTGGCGCGGCCGGCGGTCAAGCGCGGGCTGGAAATCCCCAAGCCAAACGATTCGATCTGATCAGGACCAGGGACGGCCATGCATTCATTCAATTTCAAGCAAGTCGATGTCTTCAGTCGCGTACCACTCAAAGGCAATCCGTTGGCGGTGGTGTTTGCTGCCGACAAGCTGAGCGATGAACGCATGGCGGCGTTCGCGACCTGGACCAATCTCAGCGAAACCACGTTCATCCTGGAGCCGCAGGATCCCCGTGCCGATTATCGGGTGCGGATATTCACCACCCTCAAGGAGTTGCCATTCGCCGGACATCCGACCCTGGGCACTTGCCATGCCTGGCTTGAAGCCGGCGGTGTGCCCAAGGGCGAAGAGATTATCCAGGAGTGCGGTGTCGGCCTGGTGCGGGTTCGTCGGCAGGGCGCGGAGCTGGCGTTTCTCGCTCCGCCACTGCTCAAGACCGGGCCGGTGGACGCCAGTCTGATGGCGCGTGTGTGCTTGGGCTTGGGGCTGGAGCCGCAGGCGATTGTCCGCGCGCAATGGGTTGATAACGGTGCGGGCTGGCTGGCGGTGATGCTCGCGGATCGCCAGCAAGTCCTGGACTTGCGACCGGACCATTCGCACATGCTTGGCCTCGCCGTGGGTGTCATCGCGCCGTGGCATGCGGAACGCGATGGCGATGAAGCGCAGTTTGAAGTCCGCGCATTCATCTCCGGTGACGGTATGCCCGAGGATCCGGCCACGGGCAGCCTCAACGCCGGGATTGCCCAATGGCTGCTCGGTGAAGGGCTGGCGCCGGCCCGCTACGTGGTCAGCCAGGGATTGACGATGGGCCGCGCGGGGCGCATCCAGGTGGAACAGGTGGGGGATGAAATCTGGATCGGCGGGGCGGTGGTGACCTGTATCGACGGCACGCTGGCCCTTTGATTGACCCGACCTTTGCAGGAGCGATTATTGCGGGTGCGGTAAGGGTAATTTCTCCCGGTTGATTTGTGCCCTGCACCTTGCAGGGCATAAGCTTTTCCCCCTCTACGACTTTCATCTTGTTTTTCGTTTTTTGAGGCATCTCCATGTCCAGTCAGTTCCCCGAAGCACGCCCACGCCGTCTGCGCCGCAATGCAAGCCTGCGCAGTCTGTTCCAGGAAACCGAGTTCAGCTTGAACGACTTGGTACTGCCGATTTTCGTCGAAGAAGAAATCGACGATTTCGTGCCGATCAAGAGCATGCCCGGTGTGATGCGCATTCCGGAATCGAAGCTGGCGGGGGAGATCGAGCGATATGCCCGTGCCGGGATCAAGTCGGTGATGACCTTTGGCGTGTCCCATCACCTGGACAGCAATGGCAGCGACACCTGGAACGACAATGGCCTGGTGTCGCGCATGTCGCGCATCGCCAAGGACGCCGTGCCGGAAATGATCGTGATGTCCGATACCTGTTTTTGTGAGTACACCGACCACGGGCATTGTGGCGTGATGCACAACCTTGAGGTCGATAACGACCAGACCCTGCTCAACCTCGGCAAACAGGCGGTGGCTGCTGCCCGTGCCGGTGCTGACGTGATTGCCCCATCGGCCGCCATGGACGGGCAGGTCCAGGCTATTCGCCGGGCGCTCGATGCCGCCGGGTTCACCCAGACGGCGATCATGGCCTATTCGACCAAGTTCGCCTCGGCGCTCTACGGACCGTTCCGCGAAGCTGGCGGCAGCGCGCTCAAGGGCGATCGCAAAAGCTACCAGATGAACCCGATGAATCGTCGTGAGGCGGTGAGGGAGTCGCTGCTGGACGAACAGGAAGGCGCCGATGCGCTGATGGTCAAGCCGGCCGGAGCGTACCTCGACATCATCCGCGACATTCGCGAAGCCTCGCGCCTGCCCTTGTCGGCGTATCAGGTGAGCGGGGAGTACGCGATGATCAAGTTCGCCGCACAGGCCGGGGCTATCGATGAAGATCGCGTGGTGCGCGAAAGCCTGGGCGCCATCAAGCGGGCCGGGGCTGATCTGATTTTCACGTATTTTGCGATGGACCTGGCACTGGCGGGGATCTGAAAACAACCACAACCCTTGTAGGAGCCAGGTTTGCCGGCGAAGAACGATGACGCGGTCTAGGGGTACATATCCATTGCTGCGGTTACGGCCTCCTATGGTTTCGCTCTTACA
>NZ_APIO01000077.1:0-19232 GCF_000408945.1 Pseudomonas sp. G5(2012) | reverse complement strand
TCTAGGGAAACTCTGAAAAAGGCTTCCAGATTTGGTGAAATACCCGCCTCACAGGAATCGAACGGTTGAGTCCCGATGAAACAGATGTCCTTCGCCGATGCTGAGTACGCCGGCAAACGTAAGCAGACCCGCCGTGAGCGCTTCCTGATCGAGATGGATCAGGTCGTGCCCTGGAAGGGCTTGATTGCCTTGATCGAGCCGCATTATCCGAAAGGTGAAGGCGGTCGTCCGGCGTATCCGTTGCTGGCCATGTTGCGGGTTCATCTGATGCAGAACTGGTTCGGCTACAGCGATCCGGCGATGGAAGAATCACTCTATGAAACGACGATTCTGCGCCAGTTCGCGGGGCTGCATCTGGATCGAATTCCCGATGAAACCACGATCCTCAACTTCCGGCGCCTGCTGGAAAAACATGAGTTGGCGGGCGGGATCTTGCGGGTCATCAACGGTTATCTGGGTGACCGTGGCTTGATGCTGCGCCAAGGCACGGTGGTCGATGCGACGATCATTCATGCCCCGAGTTCGACCAAGAACAAGGACGGCAAGCGCGACCCGGAAATGCATCAGACGAAAAAAGGAAATCAGTACTTTTTTGGTATGAAAGCGCACATCGGCGTCGATGCCGAATCCGGCTTGGTGCACAGCCTGGTGGGCACGGCGGCGAATGTGGCGGACGTGACTCAGGTCGATCAGTTGTTGCATGGTGAGGAAACTTACGTGTGCGGCGATGCGGGTTATACCGGTGTGGAGAAGCGTGCTGAGCATCAGAACCGTACGATGATTTGGTCGATTGCCGCGCGTCCCAGCAGCTATAGAAAGCACGGAAAAAAGAGTTTGATCGGGCGTATGCGACGCAAGATCGAATACGCCAAAGCGCAGGTGCGGGCCAAGGTTGAACATCCCTTTCGCGTGATCAAGCGCCAGTTTGGCTACACGAAAGTACGCTTTCGTGGCTTGTCGAAAAACATCGCCCAACAGACAACCTTGTTCGCATTGTCGAACCTGTGGATGGTGCGAAAACGGTTGTTGAATGCGGGAGAGGTGCGTCTGTAATGCGGGCTGATCGCCCTGAAACAGCACGATCAGAGGAAAGAGCCGTGAATTAAAGACAAGAAGGGTCTGTTTTTCGGCCGACTTGGATTTTTTGAACCTCAAGCAGCGAGGGCCTCAAAAATCGGTGGGTACTTCAGACCTTCCCTAGGGGGCTGGAGTCCAAACAGCGAAAGCGTTCAGCAGTATTCTCGGCAAGCCATATCGGACCGCCTCGGAGAAATTATCAGAAAATCCGAAAGCTCAAACTTGCGAGAGAAGGCGGATGACTAGCTATTCGCCGACTGAGTTGATCAGTGAAATCGAATGTCGCTTCGGCATCGAAACTGATACCTTCCCTTTCATGGTTCAATCTACATTTGGTCAAACCATCACTGTTCGTAACGATACCGCGTGGCTTGAAAAGCTAACGATAGAAAAAATCGGGTGCGCCCCGACGAATATTGCGTGGGGCCGCCCTCTACACGCTAACTTGTTAGTTGAGTGGCTTCTCAGAGGATGGTTCATAGATCGCATTCAAACTCACATTGACCTTAGACCACTGATTGTCGTCCAGCGGCTTCTAGCCGCTCATGAATTTACGGGAGATGACGCAGAGACTATTGGAAATAGATTGTCGTCATTTGCTGTACGCGAATGCACTCGGTTAAAAACGTTAAGCTGCAATGATGAGGTGGTTGCGCTTCGAGTTTTCTATCGATGGTGCTTGGACGAAGAAGTCTCAGGGTTCAATGAGCACGACAGCCTTGAACTATCGCAGCTGACAGTAACGGCATTTGATAACAGGCACTTGGTCACGATGCGAGACGATGACTTCGGCCCCTTCACTCGGGTACAACTCACGCACATCGAGATGCACCTCTCCACCTGTGAGTTCGTAACTCATGCACAGCGCACGCTTTTTCTCCTTACTCGCGACTGGGGTATTCGCCCCATACAACTAGCTTTAATGCAGATTACAGACTTTGGCGTAGATGAAAGCGGCCCCTTTGTCAGGGTGCCAAGCGTGAAAGGGATTCGACGCTCAAGGCTCAGGAGGCATCCGAGTAACTTGGTAAAACGTTACATTTCTAACGATACGGCAGAAGCTGTAAAGCAACAGTGCGCCTCAGCTGAGCACCAATGCAATGCCGCATCCGGGACAATTCATGCGTTATGCGCCAAGCATGGTATAAGCGTTCCCAAACTGCCTACTCCGTTGTTTCCTGCGGCCTATAAATCTGAGATTCGACTGCTGCGGTTCCTAACCAACCCCAAATTGACGCCATTCACTTTGCACCTTGACAATCACCGCTTGAGCTATGAGTTAACATCGCTCACCTGGACGCTCAAGCTGCTTGATCCGCACAGAAGCCGTCAAGAAACAGCTCCCTTTATGCGAATTTCGGCTTACAGACTGCGCCGAACCAAAGCAACTTCCATGGTTCTCTCCGGAGCATCTCCGGAAGAGGTCGCAGAAGCGTTAGACCATGTAAACCTTAATTCCATTAAGCATTATTTTC
Organism: Pseudomonas sp. G5(2012); assembly: GCF_000408945.1. Taxonomy (NCBI): domain Bacteria; kingdom Pseudomonadati; phylum Pseudomonadota; class Gammaproteobacteria; order Pseudomonadales; family Pseudomonadaceae; genus Pseudomonas; species Pseudomonas sp. G5(2012). The sequence continues at coordinate 16,680 of NZ_APIO01000077.1, read as the reverse complement.
GCTACAACCTTGAACTACAAGAGTTTATAAATACAACTCACATGGTGAGCCCAGAAATCAACGCTGCGGTGCAAATGTGGTGCGGAAAATTCATGGAAGTAACTGCTGACAGATCTTCACTAACAGCAATTAGCAACTTAGGGTTGTGCAGCTCCTCCGAGCCATGTCCTTACCATCCCACGGTGACATGCTATGCATGTCCCAAATTCAGGCCCAGTCGTCACGCTGATCATGAAGCAGCTCTAGCTGATATCACTAAATTTCAGCAGATGTTGGGGAGTACATCTACGGGCGCTATGGCCCAGCAGGTCGAAGCAGCAATTCACGGCGCCAAGTCCGTGATAATCGCCGTGAAGGAGCTAGATGATTGAGTATATCTATGGAGGTTCTCGAAGAGCGGTACAAGCTTGCAGAACAACAGTTCAATGATCTTAAAGTAAGCGGGTTAGTGGCTGGAGACTTCGAGGGTAAGGTATGGCAATACAGATCGAGCAATATCCCATTCACGTCACTCGACTCTTTGCAAAAACAGAATAAAAATCAGCCTGCTCTTCCGGAGGTGACTGGGAAGCTTGCTCGCTGCTTTATAGTTAAAGAAATACTTCGACAGCCGTCGGCGACGCTTGTCATCGGGCGCATGGCGTCGATCAGACACATCTCTGCGGTAATGGATAGCCAGAACGTTGAATGGAGCGACATAACGCGTAAAGTCTTCGACAGCACCGTAGCCGCTATAAGGAAAGATCATGCAGAGTCTACGGTTTATCATAGAGCGAATGCACTAAAGGCGTTTCTAGATTTCCTCAACCAGCTCAGCACCCCAATCGATGGAGTACCCCTTCGATTCATTGACAGGTTTATCAAGTGGACTACCGGGGTTCCTAACCCGACTCACAGCACACTAGAGCTCACTTCGGAAGAGTTCAAAAATCGAGAAGAAAGCCTATTCTCTCCTGATTTACACCAGGGCATCGCGCAAGCCAGATGGCTTATCAAAAGTCATCCAAGTCTTGAGCCAATCTATGGCTTTGACAGAATTCGCCTAGAGGCGATTTGCTTCGGCATGGCGCTTGGTTTGAGGGTTGGTGAGATAACAAATTTGCCGGCGAATTGCCTTTTTCAAGACCGCGATACTCATACAACTTTTGTGCGGGTGCCTGTTGAAAAAAACCTCATACCCAGCGCCGTGCCAGTCGCAGACTTATGGAGCGCCCCCCTCACCGAGGCTTATGAGTATCTGCTGGCATGCTGCCAGGGCGCCAGAGAACGCGCTCTTGATATCGAAGAAAATGGTTTTTGCTTCGTAGAGAAAACACTCGCAGCCCACCGAGTCAACTATCCTCTAGAACCCGGCGCTGTGGATCAGCTCTCATCGTTGGACCTACCCATAGAGCACCATTATTTTGTGGAGGAAATAACTGGGTGTTTTTCGATATCCAGTAAAGAGCTGTACCGCGGGGGGCGATTTGACAGCTGCGATATTGAGCTTCCCAGAATAACGGCCGCACGGTTTGCGGTTTGGATAGACGAACGAATGCTAAACTGGGACTGGTCAAACTACCTGAATAAGTACAAAAACAACTGTTACAGTGTATCTGTGCTTGATATAGGAAAACACACCAACTCCTCGAAGTCGTCAGTAAACAAATGCAGATGGTTTATTGAGTCACTGCGCACTTTTCTTAAAGGAATGGTCAAAAGTGGACTTTTCAAACCTGGCTACAGACCCTCCTACCTGCATCTCCTTGAGATAAAGAAGGAGTGGACTACCATCAGAGAAATCATGTTATCTAGAAGAGGAACCGGAGCCGGAGTTCCATCCCTGGTCATAGATATCAGACTGTTTAAACGCGCTTTAGAAAAAAAGTACAGGTTTCATCTGCAGCGCCATTTCGACGAACAATTTGCAATGCCCAATGATGGCGAAGAAGCACATTACCATGCGAAGCACACCGCCAAAGGTTACCCTAACAAACTGAGTGACAACCTGATTGTTATTTGGGAAAACCAATTTAACTCGGTATCTGAGCTAGGCATCATCCCTCGCCCCCTTTTCAGAGCCGACCTCTACAACTATCTCTCTACAAACTCTTCAAAGAGCACAATTTTTCAACGCCTTGACCTGAGAGGGCGAGAAGGAGAGCTATTTTCAATCACGCCTCACCAAATCCGTCGCTGGGTTACCACCGCAATTCTTCGCGCCGGCCCCTCTGAAACGGCTGTGGACCTATGGATGGGTCGCACCCCACGCCAGAGTCGTCAATATGACTATCGTACCGCTAAAGAACGGGCAGAATATGTGAGGTCGTTATACTTGACTGATGATCCTCCCCAAGACTTTTTGGGCAAGCTGGTCATCCGATGGCGGGAGGAGTCCATCGCTGACGACCTAATCCAAGAAATGATCATCGAGAAGCTTAGCATTATAAATCTAACGCCCTGGGGCGGATGCTCGCGTGAACTCTACATAAGCCCGTGTGATAGGGGCCTCATGTGTATCAGAGGTTTCGGCACGGAGGCCGGGTGTAAATCATTTCATCTGAACCCTGGTGATCTGGAGGCAAAAGCCGCTATCGAGACCTTGCTCAGTGAATATGAGAAAATTTTGAAGGTTATTTTTGACAACCAAACTGATATAACCGCAAGCATTAAGGCTGAACTCGATAATACCCAAGTATTTGATCAGCACGTGTTGTTTGTGTCAGATATGGTTACGAGCTGCAAGGCTGCCTTAGACGTTTACTCAGAATCTGAGAAGGCCTCCTTATGAAGCAAGACAAAAAATGGAAGGAGCAAGTGAAATCCATTCTCACCGACTATAAAGAAGGACGGATTCAGGGACTGCTCACACAAAATGGTCTTGCCCAGCAGGTCGCTGTAAGTAGGCAAACGCTATGGCGAGATGAGGAGATCCGGTCATTATATGCGGACACCCAGACCTATCTTAAGGATGTCAAAAAGGCCGGGCGTAAAAATAGCAATGCCAGAATTTTTTCCCTCGAAACGCAGTTGGAAAACGCGCGAGCGGAGAACAACCGGTTGATTCAGATTATCATCAAAGCTGCTCAACTGATGACAGAGGATGCCATTGACCCAAGGCGGTATTTCAACGATGCAACGACCTGACAAGCCACTATATCCGTCGGTAAAGCTCTTTGAAAAAACAACAGCGCAGGCAATCGGTGCTATTAGGCTGGCAATACCGCCGACCGCTCTGAACGGTGTAACACCTGTATAAGCCATCCTCGCTTTCATGAATAGCCTCCAGATGCTCCATTGACCACCCATCGCTACCGTTCATCCACCCAGGGGTGACAATCTGCAGGGACAGAACAGCTGCGCCGCCTCGGGCCATCCGTGTGAAATGCTCGAGCCCCCACATATCCTCCAGAAAAAAGACCTCGATACAAGTGTCCTCTCCTCGCGCTCTTGTAACCGTGATGTGAAGCCATGGCGATGAAAGCCGTTGTTCTACGAAATACCAAGCCTGCTGATCCTCAGCCAGCCAGGCGAAGGAACGATCCACTTCTGCCCATCGGTTGGTGATAAATATCCCGACCTCCTCTCAAATGAACAGCATACATTGTAGTCATATACTGTTCACGGGTGCCTCATCTTTTCCTTTTGCGGAATATGCAAAGTGGAACTGAAAAGCGCCTTCGGTCGGGTACTGCATTGGGTGAGAGTCAAGCGAAAGCTTACTCAGGAAGATTTCGCAACGGTGAGCAGCCGTACCTACATCAGTACGCTGGAAAGGGGAAGATATGTACCGACCATTGAGAAGCTTGACTCCATATCGTCGGTGCTGGACGTGCACCCTGTCACACTTCTAATAGGGAGCTATGCCCTAAAGGAAAACCGATCAGTAGCGGAATTGCTCAAGCAGGTGTCGCTAGAAGCCGAACAGCTAGATCTTGGCGCTAGCCTTTCCCAGTCAAATTCTCTCTCCCGATAGGACTGGTGGCAATGCGAACACATCGCGCTTGACGCTTTGAAGCAGGCATATGACAGCTCAGCCACCCACCTACTGCAATGCTGCTGCCAATTCAGCCGGGAAGCCACAGCGATATCGAGCCAGTTGGTCTACGTGATCATTCAGTTTAGCTTGCCTTGCCCGATGGATTGCTTGCACTTGAAACCGGTTTGTGGGTGAGGTAATTTACTCTCCGATACGCGGGGGATTCCATGTTGCGGCTCGTAACGGTCGGTTCGTGGTTTCGCCCCAGCTGATCCTTTCAGAGCGTTACGGCTTAGGAAGTTAAAAGGCCTCGGATTACCGCCGGGGCTTTTTTGTGGGCGCCCCAGAAGCGGCGACCTCGACTCACTCATGATGATGGTTCGCAGTATGCTGATTGAGTTACACAAGATCGCGCATGACTTTCGTGCATCGATCGAAGAACAGAAAGTCCTGGGCATTCTCCCGCAGCACATGGCAGATTTTCCGAATGCCTGCTGCGCAGTGACTTCCGAACTGCTTGGCGACTATCTCAACAGCATACCGGGCGGCCCTGAAGCCGAAACCATTAGCGCTATGCGTGACGGCAAGTCGCACATGTGGCTCGCTGTGAATTCGCTGATTGTTGACCTAACAGCAGACCAGTTTCCTGATGGACGCGAAGCTGTATATGTGGGACGAGAAGACGCCTGGTACGCCAGCTGGGAAGTCGATCTCCGTGGCAAAGCGTCCCACGGCGGAACCCCCACATCGTATGACGAACGAGCGGTGCTCGATAGGTTCATTGAGCACGCCGAGCTTCCCAACTCCGATTAAGCTGCTCCGCACTCCTGCCAGCTTGATTCCCCCTGCCTGCATGTGGAGAATCGCATTCCACTTGACCACCCGTTTGCATTGCCTCTGACCAGTCATTTGCATTCGACCTGACCAGGCGGTTGCATCGTATTTGACCAGCACACGGCGTGTCCTAGACCGGCAGCAGTCGGCCAAAAGCGGACTGTTACGGCAGTTTGCTCCTGGTGGGATACGCCTCTTCGTAACTCGCTCGTACAGGGGCCTAAATTTCGGTAGCGGAGAAGAAACCAGAACTACAATCGATGCTCAACCTAGCAAAGGAGCGCAGATCATGTGGTTACGAAATCTCTATTCCGGGGTTGGCGGGGGGGCGTATCGGGGAGTCGGTGGCGGCCTATACGCCGGCGTAGGTGGAGGTGCTTACGCCGGAGTTGGCGGAGGATTATATGCAGGCGTCGGTGGAGGAATGTATCAAGGTGTCGGCGGAGGGCTGTATGCAGGTGTAGGTGGCGGCCTGTACCAAGGCGTCGGTGGCGGCTTGTATACAGGAGTTGGTGGTGGGCTCTATACAGGTATTGGCGGCGGGCTTTACAGCGGGTTAGGTGGGGGCATGTATGGTGGCGTTGATGCCAAACCTTACATGAGCAATATTCCTCCCTGGCCCCACTTTCTGCGGGAGCTTGACGCGAGGGGATACCGGGCAGAGGCCGCCCTTATTCGTCAGCACCTCCCAAGGGCGTATTGGCCCGAAAATTTCTTTCGTAATTAGGGAGGCAGCAGAGCAACTATCGGCTGACACTGACCCTGTATGTCGCGTCTTGGCCGATTCTGTTGAAAAAGTCGGCTGCGATTTTTCAGGCAGAAAAGTATGCGTCGGAGATTGAAATTTTAAATATCCGCAGAGCCTTTCAGACTGAGATTTCACGTAGAAGCGTGCTGAAGGGTCGAGTTTACTGACCCATCCTACGGTATTCGGAGAAAACCGACTTTTTCAATAGAATCGGCCGGAAATTGCCAGTCCTCACCGCCAGCTGAGTCGGTTGCAGCCCCTCATGATTAGGCAGCAATCGGCTGTGGATTCAACCGATCTAGCCGAAACGAAAACAACACACAGTCTCCAGCCTTAAGCCCTTTTAGCTGATCTTCCGTCACGGAAAAGGCCATAGTCATCGGTGGTTATTGCACAGCGGGAACAGCTCCGTAAGAGATGGTCTCCGCATGCTTCGTAGTATCGATAGCCTTGATCGCTCCGTCGGCGGTGGCGACTAGAGCCTGCGTTGTTACCTGCTTCATCTGCATGACATCCATTCCGTCCATTTTCATGCCCGGCATATCCACCGCGTGGGCGAAAAGTGGCAGCGCCAATACGGTGCTTGCAACTGAAATCAGAGTCAGTTTCATACGCCTTTTCCTTGAGGATTGATGGGTTCGACTGAAAGGTGTCGGCGACGCATTAGGCGATACGCTGCCGGAATTACAAACAGGGACAGCAAGGGCGCGGTGATCATGCCTCCCACCATGGGCGCGGCGATGCGGCTCATGACCTCGCTGCCGGTGCCGCTGCCCAACAGGATGGGTAACAGACCGGCAATGATCACGGCCACGGTCATGGCCTTGGGTCGAACACGCTGCACGGCACCTTCACGAATGGCCGCCGCCAACCCGCGCTCAGTGTTGTCGCCGAGGTCTTCACGTTCGGCCCAGGCGTTTTTCAGGTAGAGCAGCATGATCACGCCAAACTCGGCCGATACACCGGCCAGGGCGATAAAGCCGACTCCGGTGGCCACCGACAAGTTGTACCCCAGCAGATAAAGAAACCATGCCCCGCCAGTCAGCGCGAATGGCAGCGTGGCCATGATCAACAAGGCTTCATCGAAGCGGGCGAAAGTCAGGTAGAGCAGCACGAAGATGATCAATAGCGTGGCAGGCACCACCAGCTTGAGTCGTGCGTTGGCCCGTTCGAGAAATTCGAACTGACCTGAGTAGCTCAGGCTCATGCCGGGCTGCAACATGACCTGCTCGCTGACGACCCGGCGCAGGTCGGCGACTACCGAGGCAATGTCCCGGCCACGCACGTCGATGTATACCCAACCAGAGGGTCGAGCGTTCTCGCTTTTGAGCATCGGTGGACCATCCGTGACTTTGACCCTCGCCACCGTGCCGAGGGTTATCTGGCTACCGAGCGGGGTATAGATCGGCAATTGCTCCAAGGCACCGAGCGAGTCACGCCACTCCCGAGGGTAACGTACGTTGATCGGGAAACGTGCGAGCCCTTCAATGGTCTCCCCGACGTTCTCACCGCCGATAGCGCCGGCCACAATGGACTGCACATCGGCGATATTCAGGCCGTAGCGGGCGGCGGCTTTGCGGTCGATATCCACGTCGATATAGCGGCCACCGGTCAGTCGCTCGGCCAGCGCCGAACTAACACCGGGTACGCTCTTGGCCACGCGCTCGACCGCCTGAGTCGCGGCATCAATCTCCGTCAGGTTGGTGCCGGCAACTTTCACCCCAATAGGACTCTTGATCCCCGTGGCCAGCATGTCGATACGGTTGCGAATCGGCGGGATCCAGATATTGGTCAACCCCGGCACGCGGACCACCCGATCCAGTTCTTCCACCAGCTTCTCCTGGGTCAGGCCGGGTCGCCATTGCTCACGCGGCTTGAACTGAATGGTGGTCTCGAACATCTCCAGTGGCGCCGGGTCGGTGGCAGTTTCAGCACGACCGGCTTTACCAAAGACATGTTCGACCTCTGGCACGGTCTTGATCAGGCGGTCGGTCTGTTGCAGCAGTTGCGCCGCTTTTTGCGCCGATAATCCCGGCAGAGCTGAAGGCATATAGAGCAGATCGCCCTCGTCCAACGGGGGAAGAAACTCGCCGCCCAAGCGCGACATTGGCCATAGCGCACTGACAAAAACCAACAGCGCCACCAGCAAAGTGATCTTTGGTCGACGCAAAACTGCGTCCAGAGCTGGCTGATAGATTCGAATCAGCCACCGGTTCAACGGGTTCTGTTGCTCACTGGGGATTCGTCCTCGAATCCAGTAACCCATCAGCACTGGCACCAAGGTCACCGACAATCCCGCCGCTGCGGCCATGGCATAGGTCTTGGTGAAAGCCAATGGGCCGAACAACCGCCCCTCCTGCGCTTCCAGGGTAAACACCGGAATGAACGACAGGGTGATGATCAGCAAACAGAAGAACAGTGCTGGACCGACCTCTGCCGCCGCTTCGGTCATCACGTGCCAATGGCGCTCACCCTTAAGCTCCTCCCCAGGATTGCCCACGTACCATGCCTCAATCTTCTTGTGGGCGTTCTCGATCATCACCACGGCGGCATCGACCATGGCGCCGATGGCGATGGCAATCCCGCCCAAGGACATGATGTTGGCGTTGATTCCCTGGTAACGCATGACGATAAAGGCAATCAGCACCCCCACCGGCAGGGAGATGATCGCCACCAGTGATGAGCGCAAGTGCCAGAGAAAGATCCCACACACCAACGCGACGACAATGAACTCTTCGATTAGCTTGAGGCTGAGGTTTTCCACAGCACGGTCGATCAGCTTGCTGCGGTCGTAGGTGGTGACGATTTCCACTCCGGCCGGCAAACTGCTTTTCAGTTCGTCGAGTTTGGACTTGACCGCCGCAATGGTCTCGCGAGCGTTCTTGCCGCTGCGCAGAATCACCACGCCGCCGACGGTCTCGCCTTCGCCGTCGAGCTCGGTAATGCCACGCCGCATTTCCGGCCCCGACTGGATTGCGGCGACATCGCCAAGGGTCACCGGCACGCCGCCCGAGCCCAGCTTGAGCGGGATCGCCCGAAAGTCATTGAGCGTCTTCAAGTAGCCGGAAGCACGCACGATGAACTCGGTCTCTGCCATCTCCAGCACAGCCCCACCGGTTTCCTGGTTGGCCTTGCCAATAGCTTCAGTCACTTCGGCCTGAGTGATTCCAAGACTGGCCAGTTTGAGTGGATCAAGCTGCACCTGGTATTGCTTGACCATGCCACCCACCGTAGCCACTTCCGCAACGTTGGGCAGGGTCTTGAGTTCGAACTTGAGGAACCAGTCCTGCAAGGCGCGCAACTGCGCCAGATCGTGTCCGCCACTACGATCCACCAGTGCGTACTGATAGATCCAGCCCACTCCCGTCGCATCCGGCCCCAACGCCGGCTTGGCGCTGGCCGGCAATCGACTTTGTATTTGGCTCAGGTATTCCAACACCCGCGAGCGGGCCCAATACAAGTCAGTGCCGTCTTCGAACAGCACGTAAACGAAGCTGTCACCGAAGAAGGAATAACCACGCACCGTCTTGGCGCCCGGTACTGAGAGCATGGTGGTGGCCAACGGATAGGTCACCTGGTTCTCGACAATCTGCGGCGCTTGTCCCGGATACGGGGTGCGTATGATCACCTGAACATCCGAGAGATCCGGCAGCGCATCGATGGGCGTGCTCTGCACCGACCAGATGCCCCAAGCAGTGACGAACAGCGTCGCCAGTATCACTAAGAATCGGTTGGCTACTGACCAACGAATCAGGGCAGCGATCATGGCTGGCTCCCCGATTTATCCAGACGCTCAACACGCAAGCCATCATCGGTCTGGCTCACCGCAATCCGCACTTTATCGCCCGTTTTGAGGCCCTGCATCAGCGCCGGACTAGCGAGTGGGAACGTCATCGTCATACCCGGCATGCCCAGCGTTTTGAAGGGACCATGGGCAAGCGTGACTTCTTTATCGTTGATCTCAACGATCTGCCCATCCGCTTCATGAAAGCTGGAGGCTGCTGCCCTGGGTGGTGACTCTTCCTCTGAGCGGGCAACAATGCCCTTAAGACTGGCCTCCGAGTCGAGCAGGAACTGGCCAGAGGTAACCACCTTCTGGCCCTCTTCCAGACCTTTCAATATCGCCGTCTTGCCATCGCTTTCCTGCCCGGCTTGCACCTCCACGGGACGATAGCGACCAGCGTCTTCAGCGAGCATCACCAGGGCACGTCGGCCGGTGCGAATGACGGCCTCGCTCGGCACCCACAACACACTTTCCTCCGTTGAACGATTGAGGCTCACTCGTGCGGTCATACCCGGTCTGAGACGGCCTTCTGGGTTGGGTAACTCGACGCGCACGCGAAGTGTGCGGCTATCCGGATTGGTTTCCGGAAGAATCGCGCTGACGACGCCCTTGAGCACAACTCCTGGGAACGCGGGCAAACGCGCCTCTGCCGATTGACCCATGAGGATTGAACCAGATTCAGTCTCCGGAACGGCCAGGGCCAGCCAGACACTACTCAATCCATTAACGCGTGCCAGTGTCTCGCCTGCGGCCACCGTCATACCCTCACGTACATTTAGCTCTTGCAGCACGCCACTAATAGGGCTGGTGAGTGTCAGGTTTGGTTGGATTTTGCCACTGCGCTCTACTTGAGCAATTGAGGCTGCCGACATCCCGGTGAGCCGCAAACGCTGGCGAGCCGCTGCCAGTAAGCCCGCATCACCACTGCGCTTGAGTGCGAGAAACTCCTCCTGAGCCGCAGCCCACTCAGGTACAAGAATATCCGCCAAGGCGGCATTGGCTTTGATCACGTCGCCAGGGGCACGGGCATACACGCGCTCGACGAAACCCGCCGTACGGGCTTGGATTACGGCGACGTCCCGCTCGTTGAGGGTCAACACACCGACCACGTCCAGATTCGAAGCAAACACGCCTCGACTGACGGTAGCCAGTCGCACACCGAGATTCTGAGTCAGGCTTGGATCAATGCGAACGGCGGCGCTTTCCCCTTTGATATCGGCGTACTGAGGGACCATCTGCATGTCCATAAAGGGTGACTTACCCGGCTTATCGAATTTCTGTTGTGGGTACATGGGGTCGTACCAATACAGAACTTTGCGATCGACTGACGCCTCGGGCTTCTGCTCCGGGGCTACATCCGGTACTCCACTCATTCTCGGTTGAGCAAACCAGTAACCTCCGGCAACGCCCAAGGCAACCGAGATGCTGACAACTAAAGCCCCTTTCCAAATTCTAGAGATCATTGAGCGGACTCCCCATAGGCGAAATACAGGCGAGCGCTGGTTAGAGCACGCTGTTCTTCAACGTCAACCTGTTTGAGGCGGGCTTCGATGAGTTCCCGGCGGGCCGCAACAACCGAACTCAAGTCGCCCTTGCCCGCACGATAGCTAGCCATGCTGAGCTCAACCTTTTCCATGGCCAACGGCAACAGGGTCTCCTGGGTACGGCGCACGGCACGATTCAGGCGCTCATAGTCAGCCAGTTCGTTCTCCAGTTGCTGGGTATGTTCGCGTGCAAGGGCTTCGCGCTCAGCCTCAAGCTGATTGAGTTCAGCGTGCTTGGCCGCGATCTTGGGGTTTTGCCGAGAGCCAGGAAACAGCGGTAGATCCCATGAAAATTGCACGCTGACCATGTCGCCAAACTCACGGCCACGGCGCTGGTAATCCAATTCCCAGCTCCAATCCGGCTGTTTTTCCGCCTCGGCTTCACGGACCTTGGCTTGCGCTTCGCGGGTCATTGGCGCAAACGCTGCCAATTCTGGGTGATGTTGCAGCTTATGAGAGTAGTCAGAGGCTTCGACAGGCCAATCCGGCAAGCTGCCCACAGGTTTGTCATTGGCTGCTGGTCCAATCCAGCGCTTCAGGGCCGCTCGGGCCTGCGCTCTCTGGCGAATCAGATCATCTTGCTGCTCATCCAGTTGTGCCGCTTCCTGTTTGGGCGTTACTGCATCAGCAGGTTGAGCACGACCGCCGGCAATTTGTGCACGGACGGTATCGACCAGCAGACGGTTTTCTTTGTAGAAGCCCTGGAACAGCGCGTCTTTACGCTCAACGGAGTAGCTGTTGATCCAGGCCAACGCCGTGGCCTGACGAACCTTTAGACGTTCGACCCGGCGCTCAGCGGCGGCGCGGTCAATGGCCGCATCAGCGACCTCGATGCGCGCTTTGCGCTTGGCGCTGTTGGGCATCTCCTGACTGACTCCGACCATTTGCATAGTCATGAAGTCCTGATCGATGCTCCAGCGATCCGGTCCACCAATGGGATAGTTTTGTACGCCTAACAGCAACTTGGGATCGGGCAGTTCACCAGCGGGGATGGCCGCATTGCTGACAGCCTGAATTTTCGCGTCTTGTGCAGTCAGCGACGGCGCATTGTTTTCAGCCAGCTGCAAAGCTTCATCGAGTGTCAATGCGGCAGCGAGACTCGGCAATGCCAGTACGCTTGCCGCCAGGCCGGCCACGAGGGACCACCCTGTGCGATAGCACTTGGAGTTCATGTTCACGATTCCTGTGATGATCCACTGCGCGCTTCATCAGATATGCACGCAGATATGCCATCCCGCTAACGCGGAATGAGGCTCAATGTTGGACAGGAATCAAACGCGAGGCGGTCGCCATACCCCTGACGAGGTTTGTACTGGAAGGGAATCCATGGAGAAGGACAGTACGAGGGGATTGGATAAGGTAATAAGAGGCTTGATGATGGAGACCTGCAGCATGCCACCAGTCTTGCACTCCTGGCCTGGCTTGCAGGGTTTGCCGTGCTCGGTGGGACTTTTCATATCCTGGCAGCAGTCTTGCGCCATGCCGTCCATCATCGCCATGTCCATCGTCTTCATGGGGCAGGGTTCTGTTGGCGCCTGAACACCCGCCATCCCGCTGAGCGGAAGCGCCAAGCTGATCATGAAGATGATGCAAAACCGCAGATAGCGTTTCATGGGCTGGAGTGTAGCCGGTGGAAATGGCCCTTACAATTCACCTTCTAGACTCCTTAGTCGGCTGTCACCAACCTCTATTCGGCGCTCATTTCCATTTCCGGACTTAAAGTGCCTAACCAGGCGACAAGACAAATTATGATGACTGCCATTGCAAACTCGAGTGTCATGCTGCGGCGCAAGGCATTGACCGCGGCAGAGTATTCTCCATTTCGAACTGACCGCTCCAATACCGGACTTAGGTGAAAGCGGTTCAGCGTGGCTAACACGATCATCCCGGCAAAGAGCAGGATCTTCAAAAACAGCAGTTGGCCATACGTACTGAGCATCACTTCATCGAGATTTGGACCGATGACAAACAGATAATTCACTACGCCTGTGATGCTTATGATCACTACGATCACAGCGCCGGCCGACTCAAAACCAGTCAGCACCCGTGCAAGAATTCGAGCTTCTTGTTCGCCCTTTAGCGATTTCAACCGCAGCAGTAGAGCGAATGCCAGTAGAGCACCCAACCAGCCACCTGCGGCTAAAAGATGGAATATATCGGTGATGAAATGCCAGTAGCGTCGGCTGCCTTCATCCATGGCACCGTGCCCTGTCCACGCCAACGTCGCCAACGCAATCGCTCCGCATACGGTGACGACCCAGAGACTGGGTGTCGGAAATCGCTTGTTCAATGCGACGCCAATAATTGCCATCACCAGGGCAGCTATTCGGACCATCCAGGTCAACCCGACGTCAGTCCCCATGAGGACCATTTCAAAAATATGGCGATGTAGCTCCATAAGCTCCGACACACCGCTCATTGCTTTCGCAAGCAACAACATGGCGACAAGGGATAGAACTACACCTGCAACAGAAGTAACGAAAAGAAGCGACTCAAAATTCAAGACCGTGCCCGATACTCTTTCCTTTCCCCTGAGGCTGTACAAGCCGAAAATTGCCAATCCGAATAACAACATCAGGTCGAAATAGAGAGCAAAGCGAACCACAATATTTATTGAGTCGCTCATGAATCATTTCACTTTAAATGAGAAGTTGCCGGTGATCGGGTGAGTGTCCGAGGAGACAGCACGCCATTCGACTTTGTAGGTACCGGTGGTCAGAGGTGCTGCCGGTGTAATCACCATCGTTTTCGGATCTCCGCCACCAGCGACGGCGGCCTTAACACCCATTGGGGAGTTCGGCATGCCAGGCATATCGGTCATGATCAGTTTTGCACCGGAAAACTGAGTGGTGAGATTCTCAGAAAAGTGCAGCTCAATTTTCGCAGGGGCCGCCGCATCCGAGCCTTCTGCCGGAGTGGAAGAAAGGAGCTTTGGATGTGCTTGAGCAACTGCACTCAGAAGCAAACCAGCGGTAAGCGCAACAGCTACGGTCGTCGTTTTAAGGAATGACATGCAAGACTCCTCACAGCAAGAGCTGTTGATTCGAGGTTTGTTAGGGAATATCTAGTTTTTACTTTTCGATTCTTTTTAAAACCACTGATGATTAGCTAGCAGCCTCCGTGTTCTAGGGCAGGTTGAACACGAGAAACTCACTAGGCCCTAACGTCACAGTGCAAGAACACGATGCCACACGAATGCAAACTGTTCGATTACATTTCAGTCAGCTTGACGCGGTGTTTGGCCTCGAACTGCCGGGCGTAGCGAGACTTAAAGACGAGACCGCGTGCCCGCGATAGGTAAGCGTCTGGTCAATACATCTGGGCATTGCTCTCATCCCGTGCTGACGCTGCTGGGGAGCCTTCACAAGCGACCAGATTTCCTAGCCTTGACACCATCGTCAGCCTTAAGCTTATGTCAAGGTAAAGCACATCATTTCACACTAGACGACCTGCACTTGTCGCAGCTGTAGGGTATCGATGCCAATGCCGAACTCAACCCATAACCAGGGACGATTCAAGGCGAGCCTTGACCTCGATCATCAATTAGTTTGATTTGGATCAATCTCGCCATTGCTTTGCTAGCTAGACTGAAAATCAACACGACGTAATAAGTCGAGGTTGTACTTCATGTACTGGTTCCGCCGTCACCGCCGAAGCCTATTGCACCTTACCCTCGTGGTATGGGTGTTAGCTGTGGCAGTCATGGCAATCCAGGGGTGTTTGGTGCAACCGGATCACAATATAGCCGCACCACACGATGCCGAGCAGTATGTGGTGGATGGTCATGCTCTCCACGCCAGTGGTTGCCTTCAGAACTGTGAGGACACCGCCAAGGCGATAAAACCTGCCTTGCAGACTCCTGCATTAGACCCCATCCATTGGGGCGTCCTTTTGCTGCTAACTGCGGCAGTAATAATAGTGCTTAACCCCGAGGAGAAATTCTCCTTCGCCGCTCTTGCACTGAAACGCCCGGCACCGCCGGGAGGCCCAGTCCGCCTGATTTTCGTTCGTTCCAACGATTAACCCCTGCCTCAGAGTGTCCGGGCACCGGTCGCTCTCTCTTGTTGCACCCGGCTTTTTCGCGACTCAACTATTTCTGTTTATCCCTCACATTCCCTGGAGTTCATCATGCAAACGCCTTCCAAATTCGTTCTAGCTGCCATCCTGGCTAGCAGTGCGTTCATAGCCTCAGCCGAGGATGCACACCACCCGGCCGACGTACCGGGCGACTCAACCGAGAGCACAGCACCCGCGTCGGCGGCCATGACTAAGGCCATGACCGATCAAATGCAGAAAATGCAGGCTGCGCATGACAAAGCAGCGGCGGCTAAAACTCCCGCCGAGCGCCAGGCGGCCATGCAAGAAGGCATGAAAACGATGAAGGACAGCATGGCCATGATGAGCAAGGAGCAGAGCGCAATGGGTTGTATGGGCATGTCGGGAGCTAAGGAGGGCGGAGGCAAAGGGATGATGGACATGATGATGCAAATGATGGAACAGCAGTCGTCCATGATGGAAATGCCAATGAAAAAGTAAATGTGCAGTAGAGCTGATGCAAATTACAAAGCACTGGTGTTGGCTGGGTTAACGCACACCGCACCCCTGCAATTAGCAACCTGCCTACTTGTGCACCTGTTTATGCCCCACGAACACGGCGACCATCAGCAAAGGCACGAACAGCAAACACACCCGGCAAGAGAGGAGCACCAACCATGAACCATACTGAATCGGCCTACGGTCTCTGGTCCCTGGTCATCATCAACTCATTAGTGTTTATCTTGTTCGCCTTCAGCTTCACACGGCCTAAGACGAGCCACGATTGGCGCTCCTTTGGCATGTTCTCGGCGTTCCTGGTAGCTCTGTTTACCGAAATGTACGGTTTCCCGCTCACCATCTACCTGTTGATGCCCTGGCTCACTCGTAACTTCCCTGGCATCGACTTCCTCTCGCACGACGCTGGGCATTTGCTCGAAACAGTGATGGGCTGGAAGGTCAATCCGCACTGGGGTCCATTCCACATTATCAGCAACCTGCTGATCGCTGGCGGCTTCTGGTTATTAGCGGCCGCCTGGCGTGTGCTTTACAAGGCCCAAAGTACTGGGCAACTAGCGCTCGACGGGCCTTATGCGCGGATCCGTCACCCGCAGTACGTCGGCTTCACGTTGATCATGTTCGGCTTTCTGTTGCAGTGGCCGACGTTGATCACCCTGGTGATGTTTCCAATCCTCCTGGTGGTCTACGCCAAGCTGGCGAAGCGAGAAGAACAGGAGATGCTTGCGCACTTCGGCGATACCTACCGCACTTACTGTCAACAAACTCCGGCATTCCTGCCCTGGTCAGCCCCCCACAACCCCAACACCCCTACTGGCGCTCCTCCAAGCTCAGGAAAACAGCCATGAACGCTCCATGGAGAACTGGCATTTCTCTGGCCCTGACCATGGCCATTTCCTACACCATCTGTGCGCTGCTCTATGCGCTATGGCCGGCGCAGGGAATCGCCTTTCTCAGCGCCTTGTTCCATGGACTCGACTTCGGTCGTCTGCAAGCTCCGCAAGACTACAGTGTGGCGACTTTCGTCGGACCGCTGCTGGTCTTGAGTGTATGGGGTGCGATGGTCGGCACCTTGTTTGCGTGGTTGTCCGCCAAGCTCCATGGCAGGTCTTGATAGCCGCTTCGAGTAGGAGGCCGCGATGAACGAATCACACATGCAGCACAGCCAACATCAGCAGGCAGTTGCATCAGGAAAAATGGCGAAAGATCCGATCTGCGGGATGATGGTAGATAAGACCACAGCGTTGTCACGAGAACGTGG